>NZ_NFKG01000012.1:0-69652 GCF_002160275.1 Pseudoflavonifractor sp. An187
GGCTCCGCCAGAGCAGGACGACGCCACTCTATTATTACAGCTTGCCCTGCTCCCGCAGCGCCTGCACGGTGTCGGGCAGACCCCACAGATTGATGAATCCGGTGGCGTCGTCCTGGTTGTAGTCGCTCTCCTCGAAGGTCACCAGGTTCTCGGAGTAGAGAGAACAGGGGGAGGTGACGGAAGAGGTGATGATGTTGCCCTTGTACAGCTTCAGCTTCACGGTGCCGGTGACGTACTCCTGGGTCTTGACGGCGAAGGCCTGGAGCGCCTCCCGCAGGGGGGTGAACCACTTGCCGTTGTAGATGAGGTCGGCAAAGTCGATGGCCAGCTTCTGCTTCATGTGCTTGGTGTCCTTGTCGATGGTGATCATCTCCAGCACCTCGTGGGCCCGGTAGAGGATGGTGCCGCCGGGCGTCTCGTACACGCCCCGGTCCTTCATGCCCACCAGACGGTTCTCCACGATGTCCAGCAGGCCGATGCCGTTGGCCCCGCCCAGCTCGTTGAGCTTGCGGATGATGTCGCTGGCCTTCATCTTCTGGCCGTCCACCGCCACGGGCCAGCCCTTCTCAAAGTCGATGGTCACATAAGTCGCCTGGTCGGGGGCCATGGCGGGGGACACGCCCATCTCCAGGAAGCCGGGCTTGTCGTACTGGGGCTCGTTGGCGGGGTCCTCCAGGTCCAGGCCCTCGTGGGACAGGTGCCACAGGTTCTTGTCCTTGGAGTAATTGGTCTCCCGGCTGATCTTCAAAGGTACGTTGTGGGCCTCGGCGTAGGCGATCTCCTCTTCTCTGCCCTTGATGTCCCACTCCCGCCAGGGGGCGATGATGGTCATCTCAGGGGCAAAGCGCTTGATGGCCAGCTCAAAGCGCACCTGGTCGTTGCCCTTGCCAGTGCAGCCGTGGCAGATGGCGTCGGCGCCCTCGGCCTTGGCGATCTCCACCAGACGCTTGGCGATGATGGGCCGGGCGAAGGCGGTGCCCAGCAGATAGTCCTCATACTTGGCCCCCATCATCATGGAGGGGATGATCACGTCGTCCACCATCTCGTCGGTGAGGTCCTCCACGTACAGCTTGGAGGCGCCGGTTTGGATGGCCTTCTCCTCCAGGCCGTCCAGCTCGGTGCCCTGGCCCACGTCGCCGGACACGGCGATGATTTCAGGGTTGCCGTAGTTCTCCTTCAGCCAGGGAATGATGATGGATGTATCCAAGCCGCCGGAATAGGCCAGCACTACTTTTTTCACTTCTGCCATGGTTGCATTCCTCCAATGCGTTTCTCTGTCTTAGTGAAGTAGAGTATACCCCTTCTTCTGGAAAATTGCAACCCCCAATTTGCATAACTATTCAGTTGTTCCCAAAATTCTATGGGTAATATTCCACAATATCCGGGGTTTATTCACGTATATATGCATATTCATACAAAGACAGCGGGCCGTCTCACTGGAGAGACGGCCCGCTGCGCATTCAGATTTGCTTTTTCTCCCGGTGGAGCACCAGCTGCTCCTTTTCCACCCCCAGGCACAGCACGTCTCCCCGCTCCAGGTCCCGGGAGAGGAGCATCTGGGCGGCGGGCTCCTCCACCCGGCGGCGCACCGAGCGGCGGATGGGGCGGGCCCCCTGGTCCCGCTCCCGCTCTTCCATGGGGCTGGCCAGCAGGGACACCGCCTTCTCGTCCGCCTTGAGCCCCACCCCCAGGGCGGCCAGACGGCCCTCCAGGCCACCCAGCAGCCGCCCGGCGATGCGCTCCAAGTGGGGCTGGTCCAGGCGGTGGAAGAGCACCACCTCGTCCAGGCGGTTGAGAAATTCCGGCGGGAACTGGCGTCTGAGTTCCTCCATCACGGCCCGGGTGCGGTAGGCGTCCAGGTCTCCCCCGGCAAAGCCCATGGGGGGCGTGTGGCTGACCATGTGGCGGGCCCCCACGTTGGAGGTCATCACCACCACGGTGTTGCGGAAGTCCGTCTTTCGCCCCAGTCCGTCGGTGAGCACCCCGTCCTCCATGACCTGTAACAGGATGTTGTGCAGATCGGAGTGGGCCTTTTCCAGCTCGTCAAAGAGCACCACCGACCAGGGGCGGCGGCGCACCCGCTCGGTGAGCTGTCCCCCCTCCTCGTGGCCCACATAGCCGGGGGGCGCACCCACCAGCCGGGACACCGAGTGCTTCTCCATATACTCGGACATATCGAAACGGACAATGGCCTCCTCGCTGCCGAAGAGGGCGGCGGCCAGGGCCCGACACAGCTCGGTCTTCCCCACTCCGGTGGGGCCCAGGAAGAGGAACACCCCCACCGGGCGGTTGGGCTCCTTGAGCCCTACCCGGCTGCGGCGGATGGCGGCGGACACCGCCGCCACCGCCTGGTCCTGGCCCACCACCCGGGCCCGCAGCTCGTCCTCCAGCTCCAGCAGCCGCCGGGCCTCCCCCTTGGTCACCGTCTCCACCGGGATCCCCGTCCACTGGGCCACCACCGAGGCGATGTGCTCCGGCTCCAACTGCTGGTGGGGGGCCAGTTGCTTCCGGGCCAGCTTTCGCTCCAGCTCCCCCCGAAAGTCCCACTCGGCGTCCCGGAGCATAGCGGCCCGCTCGTAATTCTGCTCCGCCGCGGCTGCCCGCCGCTCCCGGGCGGCCTGTTCAATGCGGCCCATGAGGCCCCGCAGAGCGTGGGGCACCTCCCCCTGCATCCGCAGTTTGGCCGCCCCCTCGTCCATGAGGTCGATGGCCTTGTCCGGCAGGAAGCGGTCGGGGAGGTAGCGCCGGGACAGCTCCACCGCCGCCTGAAGGGCCCGGTCAGTGATGACAATGCCGTGGTGGGCCTCATACCGGGGGCGAATGCCCTTCAAAATCTCCAGGGTCTGCTCCGGAGTGGGCTCCCCCACCCGCACAGGCTGGAACCGCCGCTCCAGGGCGGAGTCCTTCTCGATATACTTCCGGTACTCCTCCAGGGTGGTGGCACCTACCACCTGGATTTCCCCCCGGCCCAGGGCGGGCTTTAAGATGTTGGCGGCGTCAATGGCCCCTTCCGCCGAGCCAGCACCCACAATGTTGTGCAGCTCGTCCAAAAAGAGGATGACGTTGCCCGCCCGGTGCACCTCCGCCAGGATTTGATTCACCCGATCTTCAAATTCACCCCGGTACTTGGTGCCCGCCACCATGGACACCAGGTCCAGGGACAAAAGTCGCTTGCCCCGCAGCACCGGGGGCACCTGTCCGGAAGCCATACGCATGGCCAGGCCCTCAGCCACAGCGGTTTTGCCCACCCCTGGCTCTCCCACCAGGGCGGGGTTATTTTTGGTGCGCCGGGAGAGGATCTGCACCACCCGGCCCACCTCCTCGTCCCGTCCAATGAGAGGGTCCAGGGCACCCATGGCCGCCAGACGGGTGAGGTCCCGGGAGTAGCGGTCGGTGAGCTTGGTCTCCCCACCCTCCCGCACTCTGGCCCGTTCCGCCCGGGTGGCTTGCATCTCTCCGCCCCACCCCGCAGAATCCCGGGGCAGGCCGCCCTTCTTCCCCACTGGGGAACGTTCCTTCCATTTCTTCCTGTCTTCCATGGAATCCCTCCTGTCTTCCCTCCAATCATGGGTTGCTTTTCCCCAGTTTATACCCCTGTGGCCAGATTTTTCTCCCTCGTCCATTTCCCAAAATTCCTTGTTGCATTTTTCGCCAGTTATGCTACAATGAGAATGGTTCTAACTCTAATGATGGAGGTGTATTTTACATGGCACATGCAATCAATGACACCTGCGTGTCCTGCGGCTCCTGCGAGTCCGCTTGCCCCGTGGGCGCTATTTCCATGGGTGACGATCACATGCAGATCGACGCTGGTACTTGCATCGACTGCGGCGCTTGCGCCGGCACCTGCCCCGTGGGCGCCATCGCTCCCGCCGACTAATTTCAGTCTGCAAAAAAGTAGGCCGCACAGCTTTGGCTGTGCGGCCTACTTTTTCGAAAAAATGCCAGCATTTTTTCGAGGGGATGCAGCCCGCTGCATGCATAATTGGGTCAAAGGGCGACCCAATTCCACACTGGCGGGCTGAGAAGTGTTTTTCCCGAGGCGCATGTCCCCGGAAAAAACAGATTTCATTTTATTTCCCCGCCCCTCAGGGCGGGGAAACTCTGCCGAGGGCTTTTATCATTCAAAAGAAAATATGCTGTTTCAACCATAAACAAGGCGGGGCCGGGAAATCCCGGCCCATCCTTTTTGCGTTTTCGGCGTTGGGTTTTAGTCCTCTTTCTTGCGGCGTACCACGCTCAGCACGGCCACGCCTGCCATGGCGCACACCAGAGTGGCCATGGGCAGAATCAGGTTGCTCTCGTCGCCGGTGCCGGGGACAGAGCCGTCGGGCTTGGTGTTGCCCCCGGTCTGGGAACCGTCGCCGGTACCGCTGCCGCCGCCCTGGGAGCCGCCGTCACCACCGGGGTTGGGGGTGGGCTCGGTGTCTTCCTTGGTCCAGTGGGCGTACAGGGTCAGGTCAGCATCCACAGGGGTGTTGAAGTCGTAGGCCTGGGTGCCGTCCTCGTCCATAAACCAGCCGTCGAAGGTGTAACCCTCCCGCACGGGGTCCTGGGGCTTGGACACGCAGCTGCCCTCGGCCACTTCCACCAGCTTGTAGATGTTGCCGGTGTCGTCCACGAACTTCACCTGATACATGTTACCGGTGACCTTGACCACGCAGTAGCTGGTGACCTGGTTGTCGGCCACGCTCTCCACCTTCAGGTAGGCATAGCCCTCCTTGTGGGCGGTGACCACACCGTTTTCATCCACAGAGGCCACATCGGGGTTGAAGCTGATGTAGCGCACCTGGGCATCCTCGGCCAGAGTGGGCTCGGGGCTCAGAGTGGCGGTGAGGGTCTGGCTCTGGCCAGCCTCCAGGTCCATTCTGTGGGTGTCCAAATCCAAGGTATCCGCCATCACGCCCTGGCATACCACGGCGAAATTGACGGAGTACTGGCCGTCCTTGGTGGTGGCGGTGATGTAGCTCACGCCGGGCTCGGAGGGGGTGTACAGAGCCGCATTGATCTCCTGGCCCCAGTTGTCCTCTACCGTACCCTGAGTCAGCTCGCCGTTGCCGGAAGTGACGGTCCAGTCAAAGGGACCATACAGGGAATCGGGACGGGTCCAGGTCTGGCCGGACATGGTGCCAGCCTCAGCGCCCTGGGATTCCACACCCTCTGCCTTGATTACCAGGTTGTTGTTGGCACCGTTGGGGGCGTAATTGACGTGGAGCACGCCGGTCTCGGGGTCATAGTCATAGGCGTGATACCAGTCGTAGTTGACGATCTCCACATCGGAGGTGGAGCCGTCGGCGTAGTTGTACCGGGTGTACAGGTGGATTTCCTCGGGCAGCTCATATCCCTCTTCGTTGACCAGGGTGCCATCATAGGTGCCGCCCACATAGTAGAAGTCGGGTCCGTCCAGCTGCAGACCGGTGAGCTCGGTGAGCACTTCACTGGTCTCGTGGAGCTTGTTCTGGCGATACTTGGCCACCAGCTCGGCGGTCTGGCCCTGCTGGACGTATACCACCTGGTCGCCCATGGCCATGTCAGAAATCAGGTCGTCCTGATCGGAAGTGGTGTAGATGTCGTCCCAGTTGATGTCCATGGAACGGGTGACACCGTTGAGGGTCACATCCAGGCGGCCGTTGCCCTCGGGCAGCTCCAGGCCCTCCTGAGAGGTGGACACGGTGAGGTAGAGCACGCCGGAGAGTCCATCGCTGGTGTACTGGTCCACATCAATGAGACCCTCGGCATAGTTCTCGGCGTAGTCCTCGTCCTCCCACACGGTCCACTTGATCTCGGAGAGATCCACGTTGGCGGGCTGGAGGTTGTCCACCTTCACCACCACCTGGCCATCGGGCTTCAGGCCGTCAAAGCTCTGGATGGATAGGTCGAAGTCTTCCACCACGGTGGGCACTTCCTCCACGGCCACCACACAGATGGCGCTGGAGCCGCCCTTGGCCACGGTGATGACGGTCTGGCCGGGAGCCACAGCGGTGACCAGGCCGAACTCGTCAATGGTGGCCACGTCGGGATTGCTGGAGGTGCGGGTCATAGCGCCCTCCTGGTCGGTGTTGTCGATGACGCTGAGGTTGAAGGTGCTGCCGGGATGGAGCAGCGCAGAGGTCTGGGAGAGCACCAGGCCCTGGGTGGAATCCACGGTAATGGCATAGCTGCGGTCATTGGCGCCGTAGTCGCCGCAGGACACCAGCACGTTGCCGTTCCAAGTGAAATCATAGACGTTGTTCTCGCCGGGATAGCTCTCAATGCTGTGGGCGTACTCGGTGACGTCCACGGTGAAGGTGTGAGTCTTCACGGCGGGGTCATAGAAGTTCTCCACCAGGAAGGCGTTGGTGCTATCCACGCCCACCTCGGAGTAGTTGGGATCGCCGTAGCCGTCCTTATAGGTACGGACCACATAGGGGGAGACCTCGATATTGGCCAGAGAGCCGTCCTCATCATAGACGGTGCCGGTCATATAGGTGCGGCCGTCCTTCTCATAGATGGAGACGGTGTTGTTCTCCAGCTCGGGGGCCACGGTGTCCACGGTGATGGAGAAGTCGATCACGTCGCCGGTCATGTCCATCTCGTGGCCGTTAAAGGTGGGAGTGAGCTCCCCGGCGGCCACGCCGTCGAAGTTGGTGATCTCATAGCCCATGTCCTCGTTGTACACCTTGTCGCCGTAGTCGCCCTCGCCGTAGGCGATGATCTCATACTTGCACTTGGTGCCGCTGGGCAGGACGTTGCCCTCCTGGTCGGTGCCGTCCCAGGTGGGAATGAGGCCGTAGTACATGGCACTCTGGGGAATGGCGGTGGCGTAAGAGGCGTTGTACAGGGTACGGGTGATGTAGGAGTTCCAGTCGGCAAAGTACACCTCGCCGGTCTCAGCGTCGGTGACCCGCACCACGATCATCTTGGCGTCACGGAGCTGATAGAGGATGTAGTCGTCCACGCGGTCGAAGTACTCGTCTCCGTTGGGGGAGATGGTGATGTTCTCCTCGCAATAGAGGGTCTGGTTCATGACAGCGTCGGAGTCAAAGGGATTCTGGCCCAGGTCCAGATAGCCAATGATCCCCCCGGAGCTCCAGTTGACCACGGTGCTACCCATCAGGGACACGCCCCAAGTGGACTCGTTGTTCATCACGTTCTCGCCGTCCTCGGCCTCGTCGGTCCAGTCGCCCTGGTCAAAGATGGGGGCGGCCGTCCAGTCGCCGTAGAAGGCCAGCATGGGCAGGCCCAGGGCGGGAGCGGTGCCGGCGGTGTCGGTGAGGGAGACAAAGCCCTCCACATACACGCCGTTTTCAAACAGCTGGTCCAGCTGAGCCTTCTCACTGTCGGTGAGGGTCACAGTCTTGGAGAAGCGGGCGGTCTGTCCGGCCTCCACGGTGACCTGGCCCAGCTCCACGGTCTTGATGACCACGTCCTGGTGCATCATGGTGTTGCGCTCGCCCCAGGTGCTGTCCACCGTCTCGGTGGCAGGGCGCATGAGGGTGATGGCCACGTCATAGGTCATGGCCTTGTCGGAGATGTTGTGCACATCAAAGGTGATGTCGTAGCTGCCAGTGCGGTCGGGGTCGTCCAGCAGCTCCAGCTTGCCCACGTTCTGGCCGTCCACGGTGATGTAGGCGGGAGTGTCCACGGCGGCGGTGGCGTTGACCAGGCCGGCGCCCTGCTGACGGGGAGAGTAGTACACCCCGCTCTGATCGGTCTGAGGCACAGCGGTGCTCACCAGCAGCTGGTTGACAATGTCGCCCACCTCGCTGGGCTCCTTGCCGGCAAAGGCTGCGCTGGACTGCACGTACTGGCGCACCAGGGTGGCAATACCGGTCATGTGAGGGGCGGCCATGGAGGTACCGCTCATCATGCCGTAGCTGCCGGTGTAGCCCTCGTCGGCGGTGTTGATCTGGTCGATGATGGTGGACCAGATGTTGCCGCCGGGGGCGGTGATCTCAGGCTTCAGCTCCAGGCTGGGACCGGCGCCCCAGGAGGAGAAGGTGGACATCTGACCGTCGGTGGGGCTCTCCACGGCCTTGTCGTCCTCGGGAACCACGATGTTCACGGACTGACCTGCCTTGAGGGCAGCCTCCATGGCAGCGCCGTCCTGGCCGTTGATAAAGGCGCTGGTGAGGCTGGTGTTCTCCACGCTGATGTTGATCAGTTCCGTGGCATTGGGGTCGCTGTCATAGATCAGCACGCCCAGAATGCCCCGTTTCTCTCCGTGGGCCACAGTGGAGAAGGACTGGGCGTTGGTGACCTTATCGGCAAAGGACAGGTCGCCGCGCTTGACCAGGGCAAAGCCGGTCTTTCCGTTGGGGTTGGAGTACTCATTGTACCAGCCCACGGCGTTGTAGTCGCTCCAGGTACCGGTGCCCTCTACCAGGTAGACGGGGTACTCCTTGCCGTCGGCGAAGGTGGCCTTCATGGCCACGGTCCAGGGATCGGTGTAGGAGATCTCCCGGGTCTCACCCTCCTCGTTGGTCCAGGTGAAGTAGGACTGCACCTGGATGGCGTTCTCCAGAGAGGCAATGCTCAGGTTGGAGTCGTAAATGGCAGGAGAGGACATCATAGCGGTGTCCACGTTGGAGGTCAGGGGGTTGTCCCCGTAGTTGTTGCTGGCAGAGGAGTAGCTGCTGTTGCCGGCGGAGGTCATGAGCACAATGCCGGCCTCCTCAATGCGGGCGTACAGCTCGTTCTGCATGGTGTCGTCGTCGGCAAAGCCGTTGTCAGAACCCAAGCTCAGGTTGATGACGTCTGCGCCCAAGGCCAGAGCATCCTCCAGAGCGTTGAGGGTCACAGACTGCTGGGCGCCGCCGTCCTGATCGGGGAACACCTTCATCATCATGATCTGGGCATCGGGGGCCACGCCGGAGAAAATGACCTCGCCCTCGTCGGTCTCGGCATAGCCCGCCACCGTACCGGAGACGTGGGTGCCGTGGTCGCTGGAGGTGGGCAGGACGTTGATGTCGCCGTCTGCGTAGTCACAGGCGTAGGGCACCTTGAGGTTCTTATAAAGACCGTTGTAGTCCCACACGATCACGCCGCCATCGGCACCCGTGGTGGAGTTGAGCTGGTTGTCCTCCAGGAAGGCAGCCAGGCTCTCAGAGGTGTAGCGCAGATTCCAGCCGCTCTCGGCATCGCTGGGGTCGTTTTTAAAGGAGTTGTCGGTGAAGGCCTCGTGGACCCGCACCACGCCGCGGCCCTGGGTGCCATCCTCGTTCTGGGTCACGCCCCACTTCAGGTCCAGGCCGGTGTCCAGCACGGCCACCAGCATACCCTGACCGGTGTAGCCCTGGCTCCAGACACCTTCCACCCCTACCTTATCATAGCTGTAGGAGTACCAGGCCTTGTCCCCGTCCACGGTGCCGCTGGTCTCTTCGGGCCGGTCATACACCAGCTCCACATAGGCCCGCTTGACCCCGTCCAGGTTGCGAATTTCATCCAGAGCGCTGTAGGGCACCCGGATAGCCATGGCATTGACCAGAGTGGCCCACTGGCCTACAATGGTACCAACCGGCTCACCGCTGTTTTCCTCGGTGGCATCGGTCACCGCAGGCTGCTGAGCGGCCAGAGCGGTGACCTGGTCGATGATGCCCTGCTGATCGTCCAGCAGCTGCTGGGTGGTCTGCTGGGCATCGGCGGAGGCCAGGTACTCAGACACCGCCTCACCGGCGCTGGTCTCGTCGCCCACAGAGGCGGCGTAGCTGCTGACCTGGTAGCAGTCCATCACAGCAGGAGCTTCCATCTCCACGATGACGGTTACCACCTCATCCTCTGCATATCGGGGCTGGCTGTCGTCCTGGGCGTCCTGGTACTGCACCCGGGACTCGGACTCCACTTCCTGGGCCTGGACCGTGCGCTCATTGGTCTGAGTGCCCTCAGCCCAAGCAGCTCCGGGAAGTGCGCCAGCCAGCATCATGACGGCAAGTAACATTGCCATGCTTTTTCTGACTTTTTCCATTGTTCTTCTCCCTTCTATCTGAATCTCACATACCCCCATTGCCCAAAGGGCTCTGCCATGCTATCATATGGACATCGTTCGTTTTGTACGATAGGCGTATGTCATGGTCAAATGATACCTCCACCCATTCCCTTTGTCAAGAGAAATTGTCAACTCTCCAAAAAATTGTCAACTGCAAGCCCCAGCCAATCTTACCGTATCAGCTGAAACTCCGGGGCAGAAAGGAATTTCTATGATAATTCAACACAAACCAAACCTCATTCTGGAAGCACTGGCCTATCTGGGACGGCGTGCCAGCAACAAAACCTGGGACCAGATGGAGCAGCGCATTCAGCAGCGCAAGGTGCTGCCCAGCCCCGCTCTGTGCCAGGCTCTGGAGCGACTCAAGGCCCTCACCCACCAGCTGGACCGGGTGGCCACTGCTGAGGAAAAGGAAATCCAGGCGCTGTTTGGCAACCTGGAGGGCTTCCCCTACAACACCATCGGCTCCAGCTCTCCCGCCTTCTTCCTCCTCTATCCCCTGCTGGACCGATTCCAAGGGGATTGGGAGGCCTTCTCCCATCTGGTGGACGGGCTGGACCGGGAGGAGGTGGTCTGGGGCATTGCCAGCATCTTCGAGGACGACCTGCCCAACCAGCGCCGGATGGATGCCCAGGTCTTCACCGACCTGGTGCTGGGGCTCAACGCCCCGGACTCCACCAAGGTGGCCCTGCTGGAGCTCTCCCGCAACCACCGGGCGGTGGGAGCGCGGGCCTTGGCGTGCCTGCGCCCCATTGTGGCCCACCTGGAGGAACACCAGGCGCAGCTGGAAGAGCTGGCCGCCCCCTATCTCCAACAGTGCGCCCCCCTGTCCCAGCTGGAGTTTTTCACCCAGCTGTCCCACCTGCGCCCCGCCCCGGAAACCACCTACACCCTTCACCCCTTCCTCTTCGGGGCGGACACCAACCTGACCTTTGACGAGGCCCCCGGCCAGGTGCGCATCTACGGCGGCGTGCTGCGGCGGGAGCTCATGGAGCTGGTCAGCGGCCGTACCTCCGCCCAGGACCAGGTGTGCGAGACCTATCGCCTGTTGGGGGACTCCACCCGGTTTGACATTCTGTGCTATCTGCGGGGACGCACCGCCTATGTGCAGGAGCTGTCCACCCGCTTCTCTCTCAGCCGCAACACCATCCACCACCATATGAATAAGCTCTCTGACTGCGGCCTGGTGCAGTGCACCATCCACGGGAACCGCACCTTTTACACCCTGGACGAAGAACAGGTCCAGCGGTTTTTGGAGCGGCAGGCGGCGCTGTTCGGCAAAAAATGACGCAAAAATGGCGGCCATCCCCGTGGGGGGATGGCCGCCAAACGAATTTTATATCTCAGAACAGGCCGGAGATGACGCCGTTTTCGTCCACGTCGATCTTCTCGGCGGCGGGCACCTTGGGCAGGCCGGGCATGGTCATGATGTCGCCGGTCTGCACCACCACGAAGCCAGCGCCGGCGGACACCTTCACCTTGGACACGGTGATGGTGAAGCCCTCGGGCCGTCCCAGCTGGGTGGCGTCGTCGGACAGGGAGTACTGGGTCTTGGCCATGCACACAGGCAGCTTGTCAAAGCCCATGGCCTCCAGACGGGCCAGCTCCTTGGCAGCGGCAGCGGTGTAGTGCACGCCAGCGCCGCCGTACACCTTCTCCACGATGGTCTGAATCTTGTCCTTCAAGGGCAGGTCCAGGTCATAGGCGTAGTGGAAGTCCTGGGGCTGGTCGCACAGGCGCAGCACTTCCTCGGCCAGCTCCAGGCCGCCCTCGCCGCCCTTGCCCCACACCTCGGACAGGGCCACATTGACCCCCAGCTCCTGGCAGCGGGTGCGGATGAGGTTCAGCTCGGCCTCGGTGTCATTGGCGAAGCGGTTGATGGCCACCACGGCGGGCAGGCCGAACACACGGGTGATGTTCTCCACGTGCTTGAGCAAATTGGGCAGGCCACGCTCCAGAGCCTCCAGGTTTTCCGCCCCCAGCTCAGTCTTGGGCACGCCGCCGTTGTACTTCAGAGCCTTGACCGTGGCCACGATGACCACGGCATCGGGGGTGAGCCCGGCGGCCCGGCACTTGATGTCCAGGAACTTCTCAGCGCCCAGATCGGCGCCGAAGCCCGCCTCGGTGACCACGTAGTCGGCCAGCTTCAAAGCGGTGTCGGTGGCGGAGACGGAGTTGCAGCCGTGGGCGATGTTGGCGAAGGGACCGCCGTGGACCAGAGCGGGGGTGTGCTCCAAGGTCTGCACCAGGTTAGGCTTGATGGCGTCCTTCAAGAGGGCAGCCATAGCGCCCTGGGCCTTCAAATCGGCGGCGGTAACGGGCTTGTCATCGTAGGTGTAGCCCACGATCATGCGGCCCAGCCGCTCCTTCAAATCAGACAGGCCGGTGGCCAGGCACAGCACAGCCATAATCTCGCTGGCCACAGTGATATCGAAGCCGTCCTCCCGGGGCACGCCCTGCATCCGGCCACCCAGGCCGTCCACAATGTTGCGCAGCTGGCGGTCGTTCATGTCCACGCAGCGGCGCCAGGTGATCTTCTTCACGTCAATGCCCAGAGCGTTGCCCTGCTGGATGTGGTTGTCCAGCATGGCGGCCAGCAGGTTGTTGGCGGCACCGATGGCGTGGAAGTCGCCGGTGAAGTGGAGGTTGATGTCCTCCATGGGCACCACCTGGGCGTAGCCGCCGCCGGCAGCGCCGCCCTTCACGCCGAACACGGGGCCCAGAGAGGGCTCCCGGAGGCAGAGCATCACATTTTTATCCATGCGGCGCAGGGCATCGGCTAACCCTACCGAGGTGGTGGTCTTGCCCTCTCCGGCAGGGGTGGGGTTGATGGCGGTGACCAGAATCAGCTTGCCCTTCCGGGGCACATTGCGCAACGGGGTGATGTCGATCTTGGCCTTCACCTTGCCGTAATACTCCAGCAGGTTCTCGTCAATCCCGGCCATGGACGCCACCCGTCCGATGGGCAGCATCTGGGCCTCCTGGGCAATTTGAATGTCTGTTTTCATCTTCCATGCTCCTTCCTGCGCCTCAAAAACAAAAAAGGGCGCACTGATTTCGAGTGCGCCCAGACGGTCGGCAATACGGCGCACATGGGCGTCGGCTGTACTCCACGTGGTCACTCCACTTCCGTCAGTCATACAGCAGATTTATCTTACCATGCCCGCCCACACCCGTCAAGGCCTTTCCCCGCTTTGCCCTCCCTTCCCACAGGCTTTACTCAGAGATTACAGGAAGTTATCCACAGCTTCCACAAAGTTTTCAACAGCCTCAACCCGTTGCCGTGCAATGGATTCCAGGTTTTTTCCAAAATTACGCAGGGCCGGAACTGGTAGTTTTCTATCTAGCTAAAGAGTTTATATGTCCCATTGTTCGGGCTCTCTGTTGTCATATTCACTGTGAATATCATTCATATGTTTAATCCAATTGTCGCTTCAATCTTTTGTATTCTTTCGATGACATCATTCTTTACATCCACATACTGCGCCAGATTAATTCCCTTTGAAATTTCCGTTTGATATGTTTCAGGCAATCCCGCTACACGTAGAATTTCTTTTTTACTAAGTCTGTTTTTCTCAATTACATTGGCATAATAAATGGCAAAAGTGTGAATATTCGCTACCTGATGCCCCCGTGCTGCACTATCATACAGTTCTCGCAAAATCTTACCTAGTCTATTTTCTGTCATATCACTAACCTCCACATCAACTTTTTCTTCTTTAGATATTGCGGATTTCCTCCCTTCTAAATTTGAACTCCTACAAATCTTTTCATAAACTTCTATCGTCATTAATACTAAATCCCCTTCTCCCTCCTTTGTGATGAAAATTGGTTCTTGCACCTTGTGTGCCAATTTTGAAAATGCCTCATAGTCTTTACTCAACGTATCCGAGGACTTAATCAGCATGTGCATTCCTCCTTATTTTTGCTGTACCCACACTGTACCATGCTCTCAACAGTTTTGCAATAGCTAAATCAGCTAATCTAGCTAATTTGTTTTAGAATGTATTTTTCGTGTGGTGCCCCCCTTGTATGGGACCCCATCTCACTTCTTCCCAGTCTTTTTCGCCTGCAACGCAGGCAAAAAAAGACTGGCCTCCCCGAAGGGAAGCCAGTCTTAAAAAATGCAACTTAGGCCTTCTCAGCCTTGAACTTGGCAATGGCCTCAGCCAGCATGGGGCCGACCTTGAACAGGTCGCCGGTAATGCCGTAGGTAGCCACGTCAAAGATGGGGGCGTTGGCATTCTTGTTCACGGCGATGATGCACTCAGCGTCCTGCATGCCGGACACGTGCTGAATGGCGCCGGAAATGCCCAGGGCCACATAGATCTTGGGGTGAACGGTCTTACCGGTCTGACCAACCTGGTGGTCCACACCGATGTAGCCGTCGTCCACCACGGCACGGGAAGCGCCAACCACGCCGCCCAGAACGTTGGCCAGCTCCTCAGCGATCTCCAGACCACGCTTGGGGTCGGCGCTGATACCACGGCCCACGGAGACAACCACGTCGGCGCCAATCAGGTCAACGGCCTTCTTGGCGGACTTGACGATCTCCACCAGGTCCACGTGGATGTCTTCCTTGGTCAGCTGCACGTCCACCTTCTCCAGGACGGTCTTAGCAGCGGTCTCCTCGTTGTAGGCCTGGGTCTGCATGACGCCGGGACGCACGGTGGACATCTGAGGACGATAGTCGGGGCACACGATGGTGGCCATCAGGTGGCCGCCAAAGGCGGGACGGGTCATCTTCAGGTTGGTGTTGGCCTCGAACTTGGTGTTGTCCACGTCGATGGTGGATGTGGTCTTCAGGAAGGCCTTGTACTTCTCCACATCCACGTCCAGGTGGGTGCAGTCAGCGGTCAGACCGGTCTTCAGACGGGCAGCCACACGGGGGCCCAGGTCACGGCCGATGTTGGTAGCGCCGATGAGGAAGATCTCGGGCTTCTTGTCCTCCACCAGGTCGCAGATGACCTTGGTGTAGGCATCGGTGGTGTAGTCCTTCAGCAGGGGGTGATCGCAGATGTACACACGGTCAGCGCCGTAGCCGCCCAGAGCCTTGGCGTAGGTCTCGTTGACCTCGTGGCCCAGCAGCACGCCGCACAGCTCCACGCCCAGATCGTTGGCCAGCTTGCGGCCCTCGCTGAGCAGCTGGTAGCCGGTGCTCAGGATGACGCCGTCGCGCTGCTCGCAGAATACCCACACGCCCTTGAAGGCGGCGGTGTCTTTACTATTGAAAGCCATAATTCAGTGCTCCTTCCCTTAAATGATGTGCTTCTCGCCCAGAATGGACACCAGCTGCTCGCAGGTGGCCTTGTCGGCACCTTCCAGCATGGTGCCAGCGCCCTTGACGGGGGGAGAGAAGGACTTGTACACCTGAGTGGGAGAGCCCTTCAGGCCGACAGTCTCCAGCTCCACCATGGGATCGTCCACCAGAGCGTTGAAGTCCAGCACGGTGTAGGGCTTGGAATAGCAATCCATGATGCCAGCCACACGCATGTAACGGGGAGTGTTCAGCTCCTTGATGCAGGTCAGCAGGCAGGGGGTCTGCACCTTGATGGTCATGTAGCCATCCTCCAGCTCGCGGCGCACGGTGAGCTGGCCGTCGGTGTAGTCGATGCCGGTGACATAGGTGACCTGGGGCAGGCCCAGCTTCTCAGCGATCTGGGGACCGACCTGAGCGGTGTCACCGTCGATGGCCTGACGGCCACAGAACACGATGTCGTCCTTCTCCACGCCGATCTTGCGGATGGCAGCGGTCAGAGTGGTGGAGGTGGCGAAGGTATCAGCGCCGCCGAACTCACGGGCGGACACCAGCACGGCCTCGTCAGCGCCCATAGCCAGGCACTCACGCAGCATGGACTCCGTGGGAGGGGGACCCATGGAGATGACAACCACCTTGGTGTCGGGGTTCTTATCCTTGATCTGGAGGGCGGCCTCCAGAGCGTTCATATCATCGGGGTTGGAGATGGTGGCCATAGCGGCACGGTCCATGGTGCCGTCAGCCTTCACAGCAACCTTGCCGGAGGTGTCGGGCACCTGCTTGACACAGACAATGATTTTCATAATGCGCTCTTCCTCCTCAATTACTTAATGCCCAGGTTGGCAGCGATAACCATACGCTGAACCTCGGAAGTACCCTCGTAGATCTCGGTGATCTTGGCGTCACGCATCATGCGCTCCACGGGGTAATCACGGGTGTAGCCGTAGCCACCGAACAGCTGAACGGCACGACGGGTCACGTCGCTGGCAGCCTCAGCAGCGAAGAGCTTGGCCATGGCGGCGTCCATGGTGTACTTCTCACCAGCCTGCTTCTTGGCAGCGGCGGAGTAGACCAGGAACTGAGCGGCCTGCATCTTGGTGTGCATCTCAGCCAGCTGGAACTGGGTGTTCTGGAACTGGGAAATGCGGCGACCGAACTGCACGCGCTCCTTGGTGTAGTTGATGGCCTCTTCCACGGCACCCTCGCCCAGACCCAGAGCCTGAGCAGCGATGCCGATACGGCCGCCGTCCAGGGTCTTCATGGCGATGGCGAAGCCCTTGCCCTGCTTGCCCAGCAGACGGTCCTTGGGAATGACGCAATCCTCGAAAATCAGCTCGCAGGTGGAGGAGCCGCGGATACCCATCTTCTTCTCGTGCTTACCAACCTTGAAGCCGGGATCGGTGCGCTCCACGATGAAAGCGGAGATCTCCTTGCTCTTGCGGCCGCGCTTGTCCAGCACGGTGCCGGTGACGGCGAAGATGACGAACACGTTGGCGAAGCCAGCGTTGGTGATGAAGATCTTGGAGCCGTTGATGATCCAGTTCTCACCGGACTCATCCAGCACGGCGGTGGTCTGCTGACCCTGAGCGTCGGTACCAGCGCCGGGCTCGGTCAGACCGAAGGCGCCCAGCCACTCGCCGGAGCACAGCTTGGGCAGATACTTCATCTTCTGCTCCTCGGTGCCGTTCTCGTAGATGGGAGCGCAGCACAGGCTGGTGTGAGCGGACACGATAACACCGGTGGTGCCGCAGACCTTGGACAGCTCCTCCACGGCCATGGCGTAGCTCACCACGTCGGCGCCAGCGCCGCCGTACTTCTTGGGGAAGTAGATGCCCATCATGCCCAGCTCAGCCATCTTCTTGACGGTGTTCTCGGGGAACATCTCCTCCTCGTCCACCATGGCAGCCAGAGGCTTGACCTCGTTCTCCGCAAACTCACGGAACAGCTTGCGCATCATTTCTTGTTCTTTGGACAGTTTGAAATCCATGGAATGTTTCCTCCTTATCAGTATGAGACCGGGGGGTGGCATTGCCGCCCCCCGGATGGGAGCAAATTATTTCTTGGTGTAGTCAAAGAAGCCCTTGCCGGTCTTGCGGCCCAGGTGGCCAGCGCGCACCATCTTGCGCATCAGCAGGGAGGCGCGGTACTTGGGATCGTGGGTCTCATTGTACAGAGTGTCCATGATGGCCAGGCACACATCCAGACCAACCAGATCGCCCAGAGCCAGGGGGCCCATGGGGTGGTTGGCGCCCAGCTTCATGGCGGTGTCAATGCCCTCAGCAGTGGCAACGCCGGTGTACAGCAGGTCGCAGGCCTCGTTGATCATGGGGATCAGGATCTTGTTGACCACGAAACCGGGGGCCTCGTTGACCTCCACGGGCTCCTTGCCAATCTCCACGGACAGGTCATAGATGGCCTTGTAGGTCTCGTCGGAGGTGTTGGCGCCGCGGATAACCTCCACCAGCTTCATGACGGTGGCGGGGTTGAAGAAGTGCATGCCGATGAAGCGGTCGGGACGCTTGGTAGCGGCAGCGATGGCGGTGATGGAGATGGAAGAGGTGTTGGAAGCCAGGATGGTCTCGGGCTTGCAGATGGCGTCCAGCTCAGCGAAGATGGACTTCTTGATCTCCAGGTTCTCAATGGCGGCCTCAACCACCAGGTCAGCATCAGCAGCAGCGTTCAGGTCGGTGGTGAAGGACATCTTGTCCAGGATGGCCTGCTTGCCAGCCTCGTCCATCTTGCCCTTGGCCACCAGCTTGTCCAGACCCTTGTTCAGACGGGCCTCGGAAGCCTGGATGATCTCGTCCTTAATGTCACGGACCACCACGTCAAAGCCCTTGCGAGCGAAGACCTGGGCGATGTCCAGACCCATGGTGCCGCCACCGATGACTACAACTTTCTTCATGATAAGTTCCTCCTCACTGGAATGACCAGTTTTAATATATGATAAGGGAAATAGCTTACTTGTTCTGGAAGTGCTTCTCAGCTATGTCTCGAAAACGCAAGCGTTTTCTCGAGGAGATTGCAGCCCGCTGCATCGCACTCGCCTTGCTCGCACGTTTGCGGGCTGAGAAGTGTATTTTCTGATGCACATGTCCTCAGAAAATACGGATTTCATTTTCTTTCGCCGTCTGCGGACGGCGAAACTCTGCCGAGGGCTTACCTTCCAAGAGGTGCTTACTTGTTCTGGAAGTTCTTCTCGGCACGCTTGGCCAAGAAAGCTCCCATACCCTCGTTCTTGTCCTGAGTGCCGCAGGTCACGCCGAAGGCCTCAGCCTCGAAGGCGGAGCCGGTGGCAATGTCGGTCTGCATGCCCATACGGATGCAGCGCTTGGACTCGGACACGGCGATGGGGGCATTGGCGCAGATGGCGTTGGCCAGCTCCAGGGCCTTGTCCATCAGCTCCTCGGGAGCGTACACCTGGGAGACCAGGCCGATCTCCTTGGCCTCGGCAGCGCCGATGACCTTGGCGGTGAGGATCAGCTCCATAGCCTTGGAGATGCCCACGATGCGGGGCAGACGCTGGGTGCCGCCGAAGCCGGGGGTGATGCCCAGGCCCACCTCGGGCTGGCCGAACTTGGCCTTCTCAGAGGCAATGCGGATGTCACAGGCCATGGCCAGCTCGCAACCGCCGCCCAGAGCAAAGCCGTTGATGGCAGCGATGACGGGCTTGGACAGGTTCTCCAGACGCAGGAAGATGGAGCCGCCGTGGACACCGAACTTCTTGCCGTCGATGGCGGAGAAGTTCACCATCTCGCCGATATCAGCACCAGCCACGAAGGAACGGCCAGCGCCAGTGAGCACCACAACACGGACCTCGTCGTCGGCCTCCACCTGGGAGATGGCGGCGTCCAGGTCGCACAGGACCTGAGAGTTCAGGGCGTTGAGGGCCTCGGGACGGTCGATGGTCAGAACGGCCACATTGCCCTGCTTTTCAAACTTCACAAATGACATGTGGATTGCCTCCTTGCAATCAAATTTTACATCCAGACTACCTTTTCTTCATCGAATTTCCATCAAACTGCGGTGGAACGTTATATTTTTAACACGACTTTACAAAAGGCGAGCGGCAGACTTGTCGTTATTTTTTTAACAAATTTGCCGCAAAAAAATCCGGAATGTCGCTTCCTGCCATCCAGTATACTGCTTTCCAGGCCCATTTGCAAGGAATTTTCTTATAATTACCTGTACATTCCAAGCGGTATTTTTTCCTATGTTTTTGTGCATAGTGCCCATTTTCAGGGCAAAAAATCGACAGCCTAGGGTCCTAGGCTGCCGATAAAATGGAAAAGTACGCTTCTCCACCTAGATTTACTCTTTTCCTGCTCCCACAAAGAACGCCCGGGTCTGGTCTGCATTGCGGAAAATCTCCTGCTGGAGCTGCTCCAGGGAGTCGAACTTCCGCTCGCCCCGCAGGTGGGTGTGCAGCTCCACCTCCATGGTCTGGCCGTACAGGTCGCCCTCAAAGTCCAGAATCCAGGGCTCCACGGTGACCTGGTTGGAGTCGTCCACCGTGGGGCGCACCCCCACATTGGTCACCGCCAGGTGGGTCCCCCCTGCCACATGCACCCGGGTGGCGTACACCCCGAAGGCGGGCACCAGCACATTGAGGGGCAGTACCAGGTTGGCGGTGGGAATGCCCAGGGTACGGCCCAGCTGCTTGCCGTGGACCACGGTGCCGCTGATGAGGTGGGGGTGGCCCAAAAATTCACAGGCCCGGTCCATATCCCCCTGGGAGATAAGTCCACGGATGTAGGTGGAGGAGACGGTGATGCCGTCAATCTGCACCGGGGGGATGATGGTACAGCCAATGCCCATCTCCCCGCAGATCTCCCGCAGCCGATCCACGTTGCCCTCTCCCTTGTAGCCGAAGTGGTAGTCGTGGCCCGCCACCACGTGGACGGCCCCCATCTGCTCGGACAGGATGTGGGTGGCAAATTCCCGCCAGGGCATCTCCATCATGGCCCGGTCAAAGGGGAGCACCAGCACCTCGTCGGTGCCGTAGTACCGCTTCATAATGACGGCCCGCTCCTGGTGGGTGTTGATGAGGGGGGTGGGCTCACCCCGGATGAGGTCCCGGGGGTGGTGGTCGAAGGTGACGGCGGCGGCAAGGACTCCCCGCTCATCTGCCAGCTCCCGGGCCGTGCGCAGCAGCGCCCCGTGGCCCCGATGTACCCCGTCAAAAAAGCCCAGGGCTATGACTCGTTGTTTCTCTGCCATGATGGTTCTCTCTCCGTTCAAGTGGGTTGAAAAAAGCTTTTGACCATGAGGAGCTTCCCCTGCTCCACCCGTCCCAGGGCCAGGAATTCCTCCTCCGGCCCGTAAATGCGGTAGGTGCCGTCTTGAGCCTCCGGCTGGCACACCTGAGCGCCGTGGCGCACCCGGTCCGCCCCCCGTTTGCCCAGGGTGAGGGCGGGGTAATCGGCAAAGAGGGAGTCGGTAGGTTTCAGCAACCCCGCCGGGTCCTCACAGGCCAGCACCTCGGCCAGGGGGTGGGCCTCCTGGAGGGCAAAGCCGCAGGCCATGGTGCGGCGCAAAGAGCTCATGCACCCGCCGCAGCCCAGAGCCGCTCCAATGTCGTGGCACAGGGTGCGCACGTAAGTGCCCTTGGAGCACTTCACCCGGATGGTGAACTCGTCGGGGGCGGTCTGCTCCTCCAGGGTGAGGGCATGGATGGTCACGGGCCGGGCGGGCCGCTCCACCTCTCTCCCCTTCCGGGCCAGCTCATAGAGCTTCTTGCCATTGATCTTAATGGCGGAATACATGGGGGGCACCTGGAGAATGTCCCCGGTGAACTGGGGCAGCACCGCCTTCACCTGCTCCGCGGTTACCTCCACGGGGTGTTCCTCCAGGGTGTTGCCGCTGGTGTCCTGGGTGTCGGTGACGATTCCCAGCTTCAGCCCCGCCACGTACTCCTTGTCCCCCCGCTCGGCAAATTCCACCGCCCGGGTGGCCCGGCCCACAAACACGGGGAGGACTCCGGTGGCCATGGGGTCCAGGGTCCCGGCGTGTCCAATCCGCCGCTCTCCCAGCACGCCCCGCAGCTTGGCGCACACATCCATGGATGTCCAGTCCTGGGGCTTGTCAATGATGATGATTCCGTTGGGCATCCTGTGTTCCTCCCCGGTTACTTACGGTTTAATTCCTGGTCAATGGCCTGCAAAATGGCGGCCTTGGCCTCCTCCACGCTGCCCATCACGGTACAGCCAGCGGCAGCCTTGTGTCCGCCGCCCCCCAGATGGGCGCACACGGCGCAGGCGTCCAGGTAGTCGGCATTGGTGCGCATGGAGATTTTGCACTCCCCGGGCTTCAGCTCCCGGATGGTGGCGGAGTGGCGCAGCCCCTCCAGCTGACCCACAAAGGCGGCGATGTCCTCGGTGTCGTCGTTGGTGGCTCCGGCCTTGGCCATCACGTCCAGGGACAGGGTGGCCACCGCCACGGTATTGTCGTGGCACAGGTAGAGGCCCTGGAGCAGCAGGCTCTCCAGGCGCATCCGGGCCACGGACTTGGTGCGGAAGTGCTTTTTGTTCAGGCGCTTGAAGTCAATGCCCTGCTCCATGAGCCCCGCCGCCACCCGGTGGGTGTGGGGGGTGGTGTTGGCGTAGACAAAGCACCCGGTGTCGGTGGACACCGCCACATAGAGGGGGGTGGCGATGGTCTCGTCCATCACACCCAGGTCCTGGGCGATCTCCCAGAGGATTTCGCCGCAGGCGGCCTTGTCCGCCTCCAGGCAGGTCTCTTTTGCAAAGAACTCCTGGGAGGGGTGGTGGTCGATGGCCAGGTCAATGCGCCCCACATAGGGCTGGGCATTGGGGGGCAGCAGCCCCAGGGTGGCCACGTCCACGCTCACCACGGTGTCCGGGGTGTACCCTTCTGGAGCCTGTACCCCTTCCAGATACTCCTGGAACAGGGCGGTGGCGTCCAAGCTGGGGAGCAGCCAGGCGGTCTTGCCCATCTTGCGCAGCAGGTGGCACAGGCCAACGCCGCAGCCGATGGTGTCCCCGTCGGGGCGCTTATGGGTCAAAATGAGATAGTTGTCGTGCTCGGTGAGAAACTGAGCCGCTTCCTGGTGGGTCATGTTCCCTCCTCCTCGTCCAGCACGATGTGGGCGTTGGCAGGGTTGGCGGGCTTGACCACGTTGGGGTCCCGGAGCATCTCCAGGATGTGGGCGCCGTGGTCGATGGAGTCGTCCCGCTCGAAGATGAGCTCAGGGGTGTGGCGCAGGTTCAGGGTCCGGCTCAGTTCCCGGCGCAGGTAGCCTCCGGCGGACTTGAGCCCCTTCATCACCCCAGACACCTCGGTCTTGTCCAGCACGGACACGTAGACCTTGGCAAAGTGCAGGTCGGGGGTGGTCTCCACACGGGTCACAGAGATCAGGCCAGTGACCCGGGGGTCCTTCACCGTGGGGATGAGAGCGGACAGCTCCCGCTGAATCTCCTCGTTGATACGTCCCAGGCGATTGCTTGCCATAGTGTTTTCCTCCTTTGGTTACAGGCTCAGACCACAGGTCTCGTCAAAGCCCAGCATCAGGTTCATATTCTGCACCGCAGCCCCGGACGCACCCTTGCCCAGGTTGTCAAAGACGGCGGTGACGGCGGTCTGCCCCTCGTGGCCGTACACCACCAGACGCATGGTGTCCTTTCCGGAGAGGGCGTTGGAGTAGATCATGGGCGCGTCCCCACCCAGGGGAGCCACGCTCACCAGGGCCTGCCCGGCGTAGTGCTCGCTGAGGGCCTCATGGGCCAGCTTGGCGTCCACCCAGGGCAGCAGCACGGTGGTGGCCATGCCCTGGGGGTAGTCTCCCACCACAGGGGCGAACACCGGGGCCCGGTCCAGGCCGCAGATCTTCTGCATCTCGGGCAGGTGCTTGTGCTGCAAGGTCAGGCCGTAGATGCGGCAGCTATCATAGCATGCCTCCCGTCCCTCCGCCTCATACTCGGCGATCATGCTCTTGCCGCCGCCGGAGTATCCGGTGAGGGAGTAACAGGTCAGAGGGAAGTGGGCGGGAATCACGCCCCGCTGCACCAGGGGATATACCGAGGCGATGAAGCCGCTGGCGTGACAGCCGGGATTTGCCACCCGCTTGGAGATGACGATGTTGTTTCGATGGTTCTCAGACAACTCCGCAAAGCCGTAATCCCAGTCGGGGTTGGTGCGGTGGGCGGTGGAGGCGTCAATGATGCGGGTGTTGGGGTTGTCCACCAGGGCCACCGCCTCTTTTGCCGCCTGGTCCGGCAGGCACAAAAACACCAGGTCGGCGGCGTTTAAAAGCTTTTTCCGCTCGGCCACGTCCTTGCGCTTGTCCTCGTCAATAAGCAGCAGCTCAATGTCGCTGCGCTGGGCCAGCCGGTCATAGATTTGCAGGCCGGTGGTGCCCTGTTTGCCGTCAATGTATACTTTGGGCTTCATATTACCACTTCCAGTTTGAAATATGGAATGTGGGGGCAGGCGAGTTGCCGCCCGCCCCCACACAAAAATAGAGCGTAATTACTGCTGCACCTGCTCCATCTGGAAGGCCTCGATGATGTCGCCCTCCTTGATGTCGCTGTACTTTTCAATGCCGATGCCGCACTCGTAGCCACGGGCCACTTCCTTGACGGAGTCCTTGAACCGCTGCAGGGAGTTCATGACGCCCTCGTGGATGACGATGCCGTCGCGTACCAGACGAATCTGGGCGTTGCGGGCCACCTTGCCCTCGGTGACGTAGCAGCCGGCCACGATGCCCACGCCGGTGATCTTGTACACCTGGCGCACCTCGGCCTCGCCCAGGGCCACTTCCTTGAACTTGGGAGCCAGCATGCCCTTCATGGCGGCCTCGATCTCCTCGATGGCCTGGTAGATGACCCGGTACATGCGCATATCCACGTTGTTGCGGTGGGCGGAGTCGGCGGCGTTCTTGTCAGGACGCACGTTGAAGCCCACGATGATGGCGTTGGAGGTGGTGGCCAGCATCACGTCGGACTCGTTGATGGCACCCACGGCGCAGTGGATGACACGCACCCGCACCTCGGCGTTGGACAGCTTCTCCAGGCTGGCTTTCACAGCCTCGGCAGAGCCCTGGACGTCGGCCTTGACGATGATGTTCAAATCCTTCATCTCGCCGGCCTGAATCTGGCTGAACAGCTCCTCCAGAGACACCTTCTGCTTGGCGTGGCCGGTGGTGGCGTTCTTCATCTCTTCCTTGCGCTGGGCCACCAGCTCACGGGCCATGCGCTCGTCGGCCACGGCGTGGAAGTCGTCACCGGCGCCGGGCACTTCGCCCATACCGATGATCTCCACAGGCACGGAGGGGCCGGCCTCGGTGACCTTGTTGCCCTTGTAGTCGGTCATGGCACGGACACGGCCCACGGCCATGCCGGCGATGATGACGTCGCCCTGCTTCAGGGTACCGTTCTGCACCAGCAGAGTGGCCACGGGGCCGCGGCCCTTGTCCAGACGGGCCTCGATGACGGTACCGTGGGCGGTACGGTTGGGGTTGGCCTTCAGCTCCCGCATCTCGGCGGTGAGGGTGACCATCTCCAGCAGGTTGTCGATGCCCATACCGGTCTTGGCGGAGATGGGGCAGATGATGGTGTCGCCGCCCCAGTCCTCGGCCACCAGGCCGTACTCAGTGAGCTGCTGCTTGATGCGCTCGGGGTTGGCGGTGGGCTTATCCATCTTGTTGACGGCCACGATGATGGGAATCTCAGCGGCCTTGGCGTGGTTGATGGACTCCACGGTCTGGGGCATGATGCCGTCGTCGGCGGCCACCACCAGGATGGCCACGTCGGTGACCATGGCGCCACGGGCACGCATGGCGGTAAAGGCCTCGTGGCCGGGAGTGTCCAGGAAGGTAATGGGCTTGCCGTTTACCTCCACCTGGTAAGCGCCGATGTGCTGGGTAATGCCGCCGGCCTCGCCGGAGACCACGTTGGCGTGGCGGATATAGTCCAGCAGAGAGGTCTTGCCGTGGTCCACGTGGCCCATGACCACCACCACGGGGGCGCGGGGCACCAGGTCCTCTTCCTTGTCCTCGGAGACGTCAATGAGCTTCTCCTCGATGGTGACAATGACTTCCTTCTCCACCTTGCAGCCCAGCTCCATGGCGATGAGGGCGGCGGTGTCGTAGTCGATGATCTCGGACAGAGAGGCCATGATGCCGTTCTTCATCAGGCACTTGACCACCTCGGCGCCGGTCTTCTTCATGCGGCTGGCCAGCTCGCCCACTCCGATCTCGTCGGGAATCTTCACGGTGAGGGGGGTCTTCTTGGCAATCTCCAGCTGGAGGCGGCGCATCTTCTCCGCCTCTTCCTGCTTGCGCTTGTTGCCGAAGTTCTGGCCACGGTTCTTGCCGCCGCGGTTCTGGAACTTCTGCTTGCCGGTCTGCATGCGGTTGGCCTTATCGGGAGCCAGGTCCTCCAGACGCTGGTCGTACTTCTCCAGGTTCACCCCGCCGCCCTTACGGGTGTCCACGATCTTCTTCTCGGGGGTGCGGCTGTGGGGCTTGTGCTCGACGGCCTTGGCAGGCTCCTTCTCGCCCTGCTTGGCAGGGGCAGCCTGCTGGGCCTGGTTGCCCTGGGCCTTGGCGGCGGGAGCCGCGGGCTTCTTCTCGTGGTAGACGTCGGCGTAAATGCTCTCAATGGACGCCACCTGGTTGTTCTGGGTCAGGTGCTCAAAAATCACCGTCAGTTCCTTGTCGGTGAGGGTCTTGGTGGGAGAGACATTGCTCATCCCGTGCTGGGCCAGCACACCCACAATCTCCTTGGGCTGTACCCCAAAATCCTTGGCCACGTCACGGGCGCTATATTTCGTAAGGCTCAAATCGGCCACCTCCATCAGTTCGCGTTGCGTGGGGTGCGACGACGCCCCACAGTTTTGGTTTGTTTTCCACGGCTGGACTCTGCCAGGGCCTGGGCCAAGGGCTCCAGGTCGCCGTTGGTCTGGGCCAGGTCCGCCGCCACCGCTGCGGCAAGCCCCTTATCGGTGAGCGCCGCCACGGCGCAGCTGTTACGGCCCAGAGCCGCCCCCAGCTCCTCCTTGGTGCAGGGCAGAGCCACCAGCTCCACCCCCGCCCGTTGGGCCTCTCGTCCGGCCCGACGTACCGTATTCTCTGCGGCGTCAGCGGCGTGGAGCACCAGGCGGGCCCGGTGGGTCTGGCAGGCCTCCCCCACGGGGAGCTCGCCCACCGCCAGGTTGTTGCCCCGCAGGGCCAATCCCAGCAGTCTCAATGCCTTTTGGCTCACGGCGTCTCACCCGCCTTCATCTGCTCCTCCAGGGCCTCATAGACCTCGGGGGCAATGGGGGCGGAAAAGGCCCGCTCCAGGCTTCTGGCCTTCTTGGCCCGGGCCAGACACTGCTGGTTGGGGCACACATAGGCCCCCCGTCCCGGCTTCTTTCCCTTAAAATCCAGGGAGATCTCCCCCTCCGGGGAGCGCACCACGCGAATGAGCTCACCCTTGGGCTTCATCTCCCGGCAGCCCAGGCACTGGCGCATGGGTATTTTTTTCGGCATTCTCCTTCACCCCCAATGATTCATGTTCGGTGGGACGGGAGGCTTACTCCTCCTCGCCCATCAGCTCCTCGGCCTGCTCCGGCTGATCCTCTACGACCTCCACGGGCTCCTCCGCGGACTCCTCCATGAGCTCCTCGGCGGGCTCGGGGTCGCTGGCGGGCCGGATGTCGATCTTCAGGCCGGTGAGGCGGGCGGCCAGGCGGGCATTCTGGCCCTCCTTGCCGATGGCCAGGGACAGCTGGTCGTCAGGCACCACCACACGGCAGCGCTTGCCGGGCTCCAGCTCCACCACGCTGAGCACCTCGGCGGGAGCCAGAGCGGCGGCCACATACTCGGCGGGGTCCTCGGAGTACTTGATGATGTCCACCTTCTCGCCCCGCAGCTCTTCCACCACGGCGTTGACCCGCTGGCCCTTGGGGCCGACACAGGCGCCGATGGCGTCCACGTTCTCGTCCTCGCTCCACACAGCCAGCTTGGTGCGGCTGCCTGCCTCACGGGAGATGGACATGACCTGCACGGTGCCGTCGTAGATTTCCGGCACTTCCAGCTCAAACAGGCGCTTGACCAGGCCGGGGTGAGTGCGGGAGATGACCACCTGAGGACCACGGTTGGCCTGGCGCACCTCCACCACATACACACGGATGCGGTCGCCCTCCTTGACCACCTCGCCGGGCACCTGCTCGTCGGCGGAGAGGAAGGAGTCGGTGAACTCGGACCCGGAGGTCAGGCGCACGGACACAGAGCCGTTGCGGGCGTCCACACGGGTGACCACACCGGAGATGATCTCGTGCTCTTTGGCAGAGAAGGCGTCGAAGATCATGGAGCGCTCCGCCTCCCGCATACCCTGGACGATGACCTGGCGGGCGGTCTGAGCGGCGATACGGCCGAAGTTCTTGGGCTTGATCTCAATGCGCAGCACGTCGCCCAGAGCCACCCGGGGCAGAGCCCGGCGGGCGTCGGCGATGGCAACCTCAGTGTTGGGGTTGGTCACTTCCTCCACCACTTCTTTTTTGACAAACATGCGCACCGAGCACTTCTCTTCGTTGGCGTCCACGATCACGTTGTCGGTGATCCCGGCGTGGTCCCGCTTGTAGGCGGCCACCAGAGCCTGGGTGATCTTGTCGATCATGTAACTTTTGGGAATGCCCTTTTCCTTCTCAATGTCGGAGATGGCGGCAAAGAATTCCTTGGCGTCCAGCTCCATGCTCTTTGCAGCAGTCTTTTTCTTGGCCATATCAATGAACTCCTTTAAAATGTGACGTGGAGACGCACCTGCGCCACGTCCTTTTTCTCAAACGTCTTGTCATCCACGGTGACGTTGCCGTCCCCGTCGCAGCCCACCAGGGCGCCGGTGTACTCCTTGCGCCCGTCCACGGGGCGGTAGAAGCGCACATCCACCTGCTGTCCGGCGCAGGCGGCAAAGTGCTCGGGCTTTTTCAGGGGGCGGTCCAGCCCGGCAGAGGACACCTCAAAGGTGTAGCTGCCCTGGATGGGGTCGGCCTCGTCCAGCAGATCGGACAGGGGTCGGGACACCGCCTCGCAGTCGTTGATGTCCACACCGCCCTCTTTGTCGATGTAGACTCGCAAAAACCACTCTCCGGCCTCCTTGACGTACTCCACGTCCCACAGGGTGCATCCGGCCTGCTCCACGATGGGCTGTGCCAGCTGGGCCACCACGTCGGTCACTTTTGCCATGTTCACTCAGCTCCTTTCCTCTGTCCGAAAAGAAAGAGTGAGGCGGATGCCTCACTCTTACCTAAACTACCCTACTTACGATAGCAGTATACCATACCCCTGCCTGGATTGCAAGCCCCCAAGGCACACAGATGGAAAAATCTCTGTGGGCTTTGGCCCACGCCTTTTGGTGAAGAAGCTGGTGCTTCTTCCAGTTCTCAGGCGCAGCCTTTCTCCCCTGGCGAGGGGAGACGCGCTCCGCTGGGGTGACTTTCTCCCCGATGAGAAAGTCACCAAAGAATCGCCAAAGGCGGGGCCTTCCCCCGCCTTGTGGAATCCACCCCGCGGTACTGGATGTCCCTGCGTTCTCCTGGTTTCGGCCCTTGGCCCGGTGGGGTCACATGGATAGCGTGGAAATTCTACCGAAAGCAACGACTCCTCTGTGTGGGTGTACTTCTATTGCCAGGGCCTAACCCTGGTGAGCCGCTGTTCCCAGCTAACGAAAGCCTGGCTTCCGGCGGCGGGAACGCCGCTTCTCCAGGGTAGGCCCGGCCATGGAAACCGCCTGGTTATAGGGCCAGCTACCCAAGGTGGCCTGGTGTGGTGGCAGCGACAGGGGCCACAGCAAGGGTGACGGGCCGAACCTAGTCTTGACGCAGGGCCAGCCTCGTACCCCAGGGGGGTACTTAGGGGGGAACGCCCTAAGCGGGTTTTGGTTCCTTTTGACCGAGCAAAAGGAACCCCAAGCGGGAAGCGTCCCCACCAGGCTGGCAAGCCTATGCCTTGCCATAATAGTAAAGTCAAGTTCTCTATGCTCAAAGGAGAAAACCCCCAGGGCTTACGCCCCAGGGGTCATTTCTAACGTTAAGTCAAAGAGCCATTCTTGGCCTTCAAGCTGGCCGAAGAGTTGTGGCGAATGGGCTTCCACTCCACTCGGCGCACCAGAGCGGCCAGAGAGATGGGGATATAGGTGAGCATGAACAGAGGGAAGGTAAAGAGATAAATCACCTTATCCACAGCCCGGGCATGGATGGCCTTCCACTCCACCGCCAGGGTCACAGCGCCGTAGAGGAGCATGACCAGGTAGAAGTTGAACAGGTTATCCATGACAAAGAGCAGGGAGTCCTGCACCAGCTCGGTGGCCACAATGCGGGGCTCGGTGAGGGCGGACAGGAAGATGAAGATGTTGATGCCCAGCACGCCCATGGTCAGCAGCATACCGGGAGCCACGGTCATCATCATGTCGTAGCAAGCGAAGCGCCCCTTCTTCTGGGTAAAGCAACCCCGGAACAGGCCTCCTATGTAGCGGGCAGCCACCTGATAGAAGCCCTTGGACCAGCGCATCCGCTGGGTCCAGGACTGCTGGAAGGTGGTGGGCTGCTCGTCATACACCACAGCCTTGTCGCAGTAGCCAATGCGGCGGCCCTGGACGGCGCAGTCAATGGAGAACTGAATGTCCTCGGTGAGCAGGTGGTAGGGCCAGCCGCCGTTGTCCCGCACCACCTGGGCAGAGACCAGGAAGCCGGTACCGGAGATGGCGCAGCCCGTGCCCATCTGCATGCGGGAGAAGTTCAAGAAGCGGGCCTCACGGAGGAACCACAGGGAGTAGCCGGCGGAAATCCAGTTGGAGGCGTAGTTCTTGGAGTTGCGGTAGCAGGTGATGGCGGCATAGTCGCCGGAGTCGAACACATGGTTCATCTCCCGCACAAAGGCAGGGTCCACAATGTTGTCCGCATCAAAGACAAAGTAGCCGTCGTAGACGTCGCCCTTCCCCTCCTCTTGCAGGCGGTGGAAGAACCAGTCCATGGCGTAGCCCTTGCCCACCCGCACCCGGTCAAAGCGCTCATAGACGTGGGCGCCAGCCTGGCGGGCCACCTGGGCCGTGGCATCGGTACAGTTATCGGCAATCACATAAATGTCCAGCAGTTCCTTGGGATAGTCCTGCTGTTGCAAGCTTTCAATGAGCTCACCTATGACCTCTTCTTCGTTACGGGCGGAGATGAGTACTGCATATCGGTGAAGCGTCTTGGCCTGCCCGGACACCGGATACTTCCGGCGCAGCAGTCCCACCACGACGTAAAACGCCTGATATGCATACAAGACCGCCAAGATCAAGGTGAGTACGCCGCAGAATTTCTGTAGCATCATCAACATAGTTCACACCTCATATCCTTTTCTTCGTTCTTTTTCATTCTTCTATCTCCAACCCATCGGTCTCCACACCGATCGGTTGTACTACTCTATTCCCTTTGGACGCAACTTGCAAGGGGTTGTTCCATTTCTTAATAGATTCTTTAGAACTTCTCCATATTATATTCATAATCTATAAAAATCCAAAGGCTCTTTTGTGCACTTTTTCAAATCCTCCGCAAAAATCCGCCCTCCTGTTGCAAGCCGGAGGGCGGAAGCGGAACGGGACTTACATTTTTTCCGGAGCGGTCACGCCCAGCAGTCCCAGGCCGTTGGCCAGCACCAGACGCACGGTGTGGGCCAGCTTGAGCCGGGCTGCCTGCACCTGGGGCTCCTCCCCCTTGATGCGGCAGGCGTTGTAGAAGCGGTGGAAGTCCCCGGCCAGACCGGTGAGATAGCGGTTGATGCGGCTGGGGTCGTAGTGCTGGGCCGCCTGGGCGATCTCGTTGGGGTATTGGGCCAGAGTCTTGATGAGGCCCCGCTCCTCCTCGGTGGAGAGCAGAGCGGCGTCCACGTCGGCACAGGCGGGCACCTGCACGCCCTCAGCGGCCAGGTTGGCGATGAGGGAGCAGATACGGGCGTGGGCGTACTGGACGTAGTAGACGGGGTTGTCGGAGTCCTGACGCACGGCCAGGTCCAAATCGAAGTCCAGAGGGCTGGTAGCGGCCCGGTTGTTGAAGTAGTAGCGGGCGGCGTCCACGCTGATCTCGTCCAGCAGGTCGTGGAGGGCGATGGCCTTGCCGGTCCGCTTGGACATACGCACGGGCTTGCCGTCCTGGAGCAGGTTCACCAGCTGCATGAGCACGATGACCAGACGGTTGGAGCCGTCCAGGCCCAGACCGTCCAGAGCGGCCTGGAGACGGGCCACGTGGCCGTGGTGGTCGGCGCCCCAGACGTTGATGACCTTGTCAAAGTGACGCTCTTCGAACTTGTTGCGGTGGTAGGCGATGTCGGCGGCAAAGTAGGTGTAGAAGCCGTTGGCCCGGCGCAGCACGTCGTCCTTCAAATCCAGCTTATCCACCTGCTCCTGACTTCTGCCCTCCCGCAGGTACTTCTCCTTCAAAAGTCCGGTGGTGTCCAGCCACAGAGCGCCGTCCTTCTCATAGGTCCAGCCCTTCTGAGCCAGCAGGTCCACGGTCTGTGCCACATAGCCAGAGTTGTGCAGCTCGGACTCCAGGAACCACTGGTCGTACTCGATGCCATACTTGAGCAGGTCGGCCTTCATCTTGGGGATGTTGCGCTCCAGGCCGAAGGCGCTCATATCCTCCAGCCACTTCTCCTCGGGGGCGTCCTTGTAGCTGTCGCCGTGGACAGCGTAGAAGGCCTGAGCCAGCTCCTTGATGTCCTCGCCCTGGTATCCCTTCTCGGGGAACTCATAGCCGTCCTCACCCAGGATGATCTGCATGTACCGGGCGTGGATGGACTGGGCAAACTTGTGCACCTGGTTGCCAGCGTCGTTGACGTAGAACTCCTTCCAGGTGTTGTAGCCCACCCGGGAGAGCACATTGGCCAGGGTGTCACCCAGCACGCCGCCACGGGCGTTGCCCATGTGCATGGGGCCGGTGGGGTTGGCGGAGACGAACTCCACCATCACCTTCTGGCCGTGGCCCACATCGCTGGAGCCGTATCCGGCGGGGTCCGCCTCCACCGCACCCAGCACCTGCTGGTACCAGTTGGGGGAGTAGAAGAAGTTCAAAAAGCCGGGGCCGGCAATCTCAGCCCGCTGGAACAGAGTGCCCTCCAGCTCCAGGTTGTCCAGAATGATCTGGGCAATGGCACGGGGGGCCATCTTCAATGCCTTGGCCCCCGCCATGGCAAAGGAGGAGGCAAAGTCCCCGTTTCGGCTGTCCTTGGGCACCTCTACGGTGCCTCGGATGGTCTCACCCTGGGGCAGCAGGCCCTGGGCGGCGGCCTTCTCATAGGCCTTCTGGGTCAATTCCGCCACCTGGTCCCGGGCGGTCTGAATCAAATTTGCCATGGTTATTCTCTCCTTTGTAGTCTAACTCCGCCTGTCACTGAGCAATAGACGGGTCCTTTTTCACGTTCATGCGGAAGATGTTCTGACCCGCCAGCAGATGGTCGATCTCAATGGCGTAGTCGATCTCCAGGTCTCCCCCGGCCTCGCCCAAGGTGGAGCGCATACGCCGGGTGAGGATACCCACGGACAGGGAGCCGTAGGGGGTCTCGTACATGGACAGGTGGCGCTGTCCCTCTTCAAATACCATCTGGGAGTTGATGCTCCCCTCTCGCAGCAGGGTCACCCGAGGGCCGTCCACACGCACCACCGTGGTGGTGCCCTCCAGTCCGGTGAGCTCGCTCTCCTCGTAGGAGATGGTGTAGCGCCCCTCTCCCTCCTGGTTGAGCACCCCCGCCGTCACCAGCTCCATCTCGTCGGGTCCGCCCTCGGCGCTGACCTGGGTGCCTTTGATGGAAATAATCACATTGTCTGTCATGGCTCCCGTCCTCCCATTAGTACACGGTGATGTCAATCTGCTCCACGTCCCCGGTGACGTCCTCACCCAGGAACATGGAGGCCAGGGCGGCAAAGTCCCCGGTACTGTCGCTGACGAAGTAGCGGTGGCTGCCCTTCCGGTCCTGAGGGGCCAGCTGGTCCCGGCCGGAGAGCTGTCCCATGACCCAGCGGGCGCACTCCGCGCCCACGTCCACCAGCTCCACCTCAGGGCCCATACAGGCCCCGATGACCTCTCGCAGCAAGGGATAGTGGGTGCAGCCCAGCATGAGAGTGTCCACCTCCTGGGCCTTTACCTCTTCCAGGTATTCCTTCACCACCGTCTCCACCACGATGTCGCCGGGGTGGAAACGGCCATTTTCCACCAGGGGCACAAAGAGGGGGCAGGCCCGGGCGGTCACCTGGGTGCCAGGGCGCAGGGCATCCAGCGCCCGCTCGTAGGCTCCGGAGCGGATGGTGGCCTGGGTGCCGATGAGCCCCACCTTGCCGTTTTTCGTGCGCTGGGCGGCGGCCCGGGCGGCGGGCTCCACCACCCCGTACAGGGGCACGGCATACTGCTGGCGCAGAGTGTCCAGAGCGGTGGTGGACACGGTGCCGCAGGCAATGACAATGGCCTTGGGGTCAAAGGTGCTCAAAAAGGCCACGTCCTGCTGGGCGTACTTGATGATGGTCTCTTTGGAGCGGCTGCCATAGGGCACCCGTCCGGTGTCCCCGAAGTACACCAGATCCTCCTGGGGCATCCGTCGGGCCAGCTCCCGCAGGGCGGTGAGGCCGCCCAGGCCGGAGTCAAACACTCCAATGGGACGTGTATCCATCCGACGCCCCTCCTTTCCTTCATATGAAACCATAGTATTATATGTCATTCTTAACCGAAAAACAAGTGGTGATTTGCCACAGAATCCCCCCTCTTTCCCCTCTCATTTTGCTAAAAAAGCGGATGCACCCATGGAGGAGTGCATCCGCTTGTCCGGTCATCGGTTTAACCTTCAGCTTGGGTCACCGACATGGCGCCCATCTCCCACACCCGGGCCTGAGCGCCTGTGATGGCAATGCCCTGGGCCTCCGGCTGGGGATAGTAGCGGGTGGACAGCACCTGCCGGCCATCGTTGAGGAAGATCTCCAAGCTGGAACTGTCCCCCAAGATGCGCAGGGCGTTGAGCTGGTCCACCGCCACACGGCGCAGGGTGCGTCCCGCTCCCCCCTCCAGGAAGGAGAGGGTCACCAGACCCGGCTGCCACTCCAGCACAGCGGCGTCCCGGAACACCATCCGGCCGCTAGGCTCTGTCATGGCCTCCAGGTCAAAGACCTTGGCCTGATGGGCAGGGATGGCAGCTCCCCGCAGAGCCGTGATCTCCACGGCGGGCAGGCGCACCAGCCGGTCCCCCTGCCGCCGCAGCTCACAGGGCACGGTGAGGCAGTGCTGCCAGCCACGCTGGGTGGTGGGGTTGGTGTAGTCGGCGTCGGGCATACCCATCCAGCCGAACATCAGGCGGCGGTCCCCGTCCTGGAAGGTCTGGGGGGCATAGAAGTCAAAGCCCAGGTCCATCTCCACAAACTCGCCCAGGGAATACTCCCCCCGGAAGTCCCCGTGGAGAGGGAAATAGCCGCAGGAGTACACGTTCTGGAACCGGGTCTCCTCGTGGGGCACCCCCTGGGGCGAGCACACCAGGAACCACTGCCCGTCCAGGCAGAACAGGTCGGGGCACTCCCACATGTAGCCGAAGTGGTGGGGGGTCTTCAGGGCCTGGAGGAAGGTCCAGTTGAACTTGTCCGTGGACTCAAACACCAACAGCTGGCCGTGGTCGTCCAGGGTGCGAGCCCCCTGGACCATGTAGTATTTCCCGTCCTGAGCCCACACCTTGGGGTCCCGGACGTGACAGGTCAGGCCGTCGGGGTAGTCTTTATTCTCCATCAACAGGGTGTTGGACTCCACCGTCACCCCGTCTTTGGACACAGCCAGGGCGGTGTTGTGGCCCCGCCCGGCCTTGATGTAGTCGTAATTTCCGGCGTGTTTCACGTTTCCGGTGTAGTAGAGATACAGCGTTCCGTCCTCCACCAGAGCGGAGCCGGAGTACACCCCGTGGATGTCCCATGGCTGGTCCGGGTAGAGCATCACGGGCAGGGCCTCCCAGTGGAGCAGGTCCCGGCTGCGATAGTGGCCCCAGTGCTTCACCCCTCCGGTGACGTCAAAGGGCCCGTACTGATAAAACACGTGGTACCAGTCCCCGCATCGGCACAGGCCGTTGGGGTCGTTGAGCCACCCCACCGGGGGCATCAGGTGAAAGGTCTGGCGGAAGGGGTCTGCGGCCGCCTGGGGGCCGTCTTCCCGTTCCACCCGGGCCACCAGCCGCTCCAAATCCCGCTGCAATGCATTACTCATGGTATTGTGGTCCTCCTCATTCAGCGCTTATCGTTGTCGGTTTCCAAAAATCCAGGCGCCCCAGGGAATCTTCCCAGAGGCGCCTGGAAGAGGGAGGGCTTAGACTGCGTCTTCTCCCTGGCCCGCCGCCAGCTGGGCGGAGGCAGGAGCCTGCTCCACAGCCTGTTCCGGCTGGGCGTCAGGTTCCTCTTCCTTGATACCGAACATCCAGGATAGGACGAAGGCCACGCCAGTGGCAATGCCGATGGTGATAAGGTACTGAACCGGGCGGTGCAGGTGGAGCAGCACGCCGAAGATACCGGTGACGCCGGTACCGGTGGCACCCAGCCCCACAATGGAGGCGTACAGAGCGCCGCAGGCGCCGCCGATGGACCCGGCAATGAAGGGCCGCAAGAAGCGGAGATTCACGCCGAAGATGGCAGGTTCCGTAATGCCCATGAATGCCGACAGAGAGGCGGGCAGGGCCATGGACTTGAGTTTCTTGTTGCGGGTCTTCAGGGCAACCGCCAGAGCAGCGCCGCCCTGGGCCACGTTGGCCGCCGAGGCCAGGGGCAGCCAGAAGGTCAGGCCATACTGGCCCAACTGCCCCAGATCAATGATGGTGTACATGTGGTGGATGCCGGAGACCACGGTGGTGGCATACAGGCCGCCCATGACAAAGGAGCCGATGCCCAGGGGGATGGCGATGAGCCACTGCACGCCGTTGATGACGAAGTTCTCCACGGTGGTGAACACGGGGCCGATGGCGGCCAGAGTCAGGTAGCCGGTGACAAACACGCTCACCAGCGGGGTGACAAAGAGGTCAAACATGGGGGGTACGACTTTGTGTAGCTTCTTTTCAATGGTACACATCAGCCACACAGCGATAATCACGGGAATCACGTGGCCCTGATAGCCCACCAGGGGCACCTTGTACAGGCCGAAGAACACTTCCTGATAGGTGTGCACGCCTTCCGTAGCCACGGTCCAGGCGTTTTGCAGGTTGGGGTGGAGCATAATCATGCCGATGACCGCACCCAGGAAGGGGTTGCCGCCAAAGACCTTGGCTGCAGAGAAGGCGATGAGAATGGGCAGGAAGGTGTAAGCCACGTTGGAAAACAGATCGGCAAACACAAACAGAGAGCTGCTGGTGTCCAGAGTCAAGAATCCGTTGTTAGTCATGAACTTCAGCGACTCCATGATGCCCATCAGGAAGCCGGAAGCCACAATGGCGGGGATGATGGGCACAAAGATGTCGCCCAAGGTCTTAATGGCACGCTGGAACCAATTGCCCTTCTTGGCTCCCTGAGCCTTTGCCTCGTCCTTGCTCACCGCAGCGGTGCCGGACAGTGCAATGAACTCTGCGTACACCTTATTTACCGTACCAGTGCCCAGAATGATCTGGAGCTGGCCCTGTGCCTGGAACACGCCCTTCACACCGTTGGCGTTCTCCAAGGTCTTCTTGTCCACCTTCTTGTCGTCTGCAATCACCAGACGAAGCCGGGTGGCACAGTGGGCTGCGCTGACGACATTTTCCGATCCGCCAACGGCATTGAGAATTTCCACTGCTGTCTGCCTGTAGTCCATAAATCTCCTCTCCCTTGTTCACGATTTTCGATGAAACCAGAATGAAATCGGTTTCATCCTTGTTGAATCTATCATATCACGAATTTAGGGGGAAATCTATTGTTCTACCGGGAGAACGCAACTTCAATATCTTGTCAGTTCCACAAGGTTTCACAAAATGCCGGTGGAAGCTCGCTCCATGATCTCGTAGCCCAGACACACGTTGCGCACCCCGGCTCCCTGGCTGCGCAGCAGCCGCAGCAGCAGCTGGGCGGCCTCCTGGCCGCTGGTCTCGTAGTGCAGGTGGGCGCTGGTGAGCGGGGTGGCGGTGACTTGACCCAATGTGGTGTCACCCACTCCGGCAATGAGCACGTCTTTGCCCACCCGGAGCCCCAGCTCCCGGCAGGCCTGCATGGCGCCAATGGCGATGGCGTCGGTGGCGCAGAAGATGCCGTCGGGGCGGCGGGCCTGAATCAACGCCTTGGCCTGGGCATAGCCCTCCTGCATCCGAAAGCCGGACACACACATGTCCTCGGTGCGCACGGGCAGCCCGGCCTGGCGCATGGCCTGGACATAGCCTTCCCGACGAGACAGGCCGGCGGCCCGGTCCTGGGCCGTGACCCCGATGTACGCCGGGTGGCTGCCCCGCTGGATGAGTAAACTGGTCAAATCCCGGGCGGCGCCCAGGTCGTCGTGGTAGACGCAGCTGTACCCGTCGTACTGCTGGGCCACGATCACCACCGGCATGTGCATGCTTTTCAGCACAGCCCGGTGCTCGGGGGTGAAAATGCTGGCCAGGAAGATCACCCCGTCCACCCCGCTCTGGCGCAGGGCGTCCAGATACTCCACCTCACGCTCCGGGCGGTTGGCGGTGTTGGCCAATAGCATCCGGTAGCCCTTGTCGCCCAGCACCAGGCTGATGCCGTCCACCACCCGGGCGGTACTCTCGCCGCTGAGCCGGGGCAGCACCACCCCGATCTGCCGGGTGCGGCGGGTGCGCAGCCCCCGGGCCGCCTCGCTGGGGGAATATCCGGTACGGCGCACCGCCTCCTCGATGGCGGCTCGCTTCTCGGCGCTGAGGTATCCGTTGTTAAAGTATCGGCTGACCGCTGTTTTGGAAACTCCTGCCAACGCTGCAAATTCGGTAATGTTCATACCCATTCCCCTTTCCAGGTCTGCGACGGCCCCTTCCCGCCATCTTCCTCTCTTGTTACCTCTATCTTAACCATACTCCCATAATTTTGTCAATGGAAGGGGAAGGATTCCCGGCACAGAACGGGCTTTTTTTACGCTTTCTCCCCCCTTCTCCCCCTTGCAGGGTGGGCAAATCCGTGGTATACTGTTACCCTGCCCAGAGAGGAGGTGTCCCGGGTGGGAAAGCAATCGGTGAAACAGCTGGCCTCGAACCGAAAGGCCTTTCACGACTACTTCATTGAAGACAAATACGAAGCCGGCATTGAGCTGTGCGGCACGGAGGTCAAGTCCATCCGCAAGGGAAATGTGAACCTGAAGGACTCCTTCTGTATTGTCAAAGACGGAGAGATGTTCCTCCACGGGATGCATGTCTCCCCCTATGAACAGGGCAATATCTTTAATAAGGACCCCCGGCGCACCCGGAAGCTGCTGCTGCACAAGCGGGAGATTCTAAAGCTCCACGCCAAGGTCCAGCAGGACGGGTACTCCCTCATTCCCCTGTCGGTCTACCTCTCCGGTCCCCGGGTGAAGGTGGAGCTGGCAGTGGCTAGGGGCAAGAAACTGTATGACAAGCGAGAGGCGGCCGCTAAGCGGGACGCCAAGCGGGAGATGGATAGACTCTCCCGTGGTCGCTACTAAAAGAAAGGAGCATGTATCATGGCTCAAAATCCCATTGTCACCTTTGAAATGGAGAACGGCGGCATCATGAAGGCCGAGCTGTATCCCGAGGTGGCTCCCAATACCGTCAACAACTTCATCTCTCTGGTGAAGAAGGGCTTCTACAATGGCCTCATTTTCCACCGTGTCATCCCCGGCTTTATGATTCAGGGCGGCGACCCCCAGGGCATCGGCATCGGCGGCCCCGGCTACTCCATCAAGGGTGAGTTTGCCCAGAACCGTTTTAAGAACGATCTGGCCCACGACCGTGGCGTGCTGTCCATGGCCCGCTCCATGCGGCCTGACTCCGCCGGAAGCCAATTCTTCATCATGGTGGAGAAGGCTCCCCACCTGGACGGCGCTTACGCCGCCTTCGGTAAGGTCATCGAGGGCATGGAAGTGGCCGACGGCATCGTGTCCGCCAAGCGGGACTACAACGACAAGCCCCTGGAGGACCAGCGCATGAAGGCGGTCACCGTGGAGACCTTCGGCGTGGACTACCCCGAACCGGAAACGATCTAATTTTAATTCCCACGCCTCCCGGCACAGCCGGGAGGCTCTATGGGGGCGTACTGGTTTCGACGGGGACTAGGAAGCAGGATAAGCGGGTGGCGGCGCCCAGCCGCCTTAAAATGGGCAACTTATAAATTAAAGAACAACGATAACGTCGTTCTCGCCGCTGCTTAATGCGGCCGTCCCTGCCGGAAGGACCACGAGCCGGCCGGGGCGTCATCTTAGTGGTGCCCGTGCGTACGGAAAGAGTTGACCGTGCCACGCATCATGACTCTACCAACCTTCGCAGTGTGACGATTCACGGCGTGGGAAGGGAATGTAAATAACCGTCTGCACCCGGAGAAAGTCCTGTGGAATGGTTTTCGGACAGGGGTTCGACTCCCCTCGCCTCCACCAAAAATCCCGAATGCGAATGCGTTCGGGATTTTTACTTATTCCCTATTCACTCTTCACTATTCACTAACTTCTACTGCCCCCTGGGCTTTCTTCTTGGCTTCGATTTCATTGAGTATCTCAGCCTTCACCTCCTCAAAATGCCTCCAGAATGCCGCCCGTTCCTCCTCTGTCTTAGGTTTGGGATCTTTGATTTTCATCCCGTACAGATCCTCCAGCATCTTCTTCAGCTTTAGAGTTTCTGCTTGTTCGTCCATAACCGATCGCTTCTTTCTGTTTTTCTTTATCCTATGGCAGCGCTGCCGTCCATGTCAAGAATCTTTGCTCGCATCCCCTTCACATCCACTGGAAGGATAGTTATTTCAATCATCCCACTCAGGATAATCCGGCGCCCATTCCACATATCCCGACTCCTGATATTTCCTTTGTGCGTTGTGTCTTTGCTGGTGCGTCTTGTGGTTGGGATTAAGCTGATTGCTGTGATGATTCAAGTTTGCTTGATAAGCCTTATTATTGGGGTTATTTTGATTGGCCCAGGCATTCAGCTGTTCTTGCGTATGGGTCTTTCCAGACACTTTTTTCATAATAAACCTCCTTTCTGAGCCAAAAAAACACGCCCCTCTGTCCTGGGCGTGGAAGCAAATACCTATTTATATTGCTTTACACGCACCAAAACAAAGCCAAGGAACCATGTTCTTTGGCTCGATTTTTGTCGTGTAAAGCTGTGAAACATAGGGGAACTACTAAAAGTCACACACAACTACTTTCTCAATTCATAACGAGCATCTGAAAGAATTGATGAGTTTCACGGTTTACTCGTTTCATTGTAAGACATCCAAAGTTAACCCCAAGCCTGTTTTATGTGCTCGTTACATAAAGACGCAGCTGTTTGAAAACTGATAAGAATGTCCAAGTTCAATATAGTACTAAAATGCGAAAAAGTCAACGGAAGAAGGACCGCAAGTTTGATTCCAATCCCATCAAACTGCGGTCCTTCTTTATGTTTTCCTAGTGGACTTCACATTTACATCCTGACACGACGCATCCCCTTCACGAATATCCTCCAGGGCCGTACGGACGGCAGCGATGACAAAGGCAGAAAACGTACAATTTTTACCTTGAATTGCCTGTTCCACCTCTTCTACGACATCGCTGGGAAGGCGAATGGTCTTGTTGACGGTGGGCGGCGTGGACGGTATCTGAAATCTGGCCATAGATGTTTCCTCGCAATACTTTTGTATTGCAATCAGTCTATCTCATAAATTCTGGAAAGTCTGCATTGCATTTGCAATGCAGAGTATAATGGACGCAAGGTGATATCTTGCGTCCATCTGTTACTTCTTCTGCCTGGCTTCACATTCACGTCCGGGCGGATGGTCCCGTCAATTTCCCCGTGCTCCTGCTCAAAGGCTTTGATATTCTCTCGAATCAGTACCAGGATGTGACTGTTGACCGAACGCCCCTCATAGTCGGCTACAAAGCCCAGCTTCTCCAGCATTTCTTCCTCAATGCGAATAGACACACTTTTAATTGCCATAAAATCACCTTTATAGATATATTGTGTGTTCATTATACCATAAGACATGTTTACATGGCGCTGTATTTGCTCTCCCCCTCCTTGACGCTCTCCCATCCAAAACTTATACTGTATCTACACATACCCCCGGAGGAAGGAGGAACGCCCACCATGAGAGACATCTGGAACCCCTGGCACGGCTGCCGCAAGTTCAGCGAGGGCTGCGACCACTGCTACATGTTTTACCAAGACAGCCAGCGGGACCGATTTGGCGGCGACATTTACAAGGTCAAAACCAACTTTAACCTGCCCTTGAAAAAGGACCGACAGGGCAACTATAAAATCAAGAGCGGAGAATCTCTCCGGGTATGCATGACCAGCGACTTTTTTCTGGAAGAGGCAGACCCGTGGCGGGACGAGGTGTGGGACATGATCCGCCAGCGCTCTGACGTCCACTTCTTCCTCCTGACCAAGCGGGCCCACCGCATCCAGGAGTGTCTGCCCTGGGACTGGCTGGACGGCTGGGACCACGTGTCCCTGAATGTCACGGCAGAAAACCAACGGCGGGCCGATGAGCGGCTCCCCATCCTCCTGGACATTCCCGCCAAACACAAGGGCGTCATGGTAGCCCCCTTTCTAGGGCCGGTGGATTTGGCCTCCTACCTGGCCACCGGACAGCTGGAACACGTGATCGCAGACGGGGAAAACTACGAAGGAGCCAGGCCCTTGCACTATGAATGGGTGAAGCAGCTCTATGACCAGTGCCGACAATATCAGGTGCCCTTTACCTTCTTTGGCACCGGGGACCGCTTTGTCAAAGACGGGAAGGAGTATCACATCTGCAAAGCCTATCAGCATGTGCAGGCCCTGCGCTCCGGGCTGCAATATCCCGCCCCAGCTCAGGAGATTCCCCTTCAAAAGCGGTGCGCCACCTGTGCCCGGCGTGAGACCTGCAACGGGTGCCGCTGGTGCGGCCGATGCCAGCCCTAGCAGCGTCCCATGGAAACAAACTTCCACATGGGACGCTTGTTTCGTGGAAATCTTTTGTTTCCTCCCCACGCAACAAATCGTTGCTTGCCATTTGGGGGTCTTCTCCCCTATCATAGTGAAGAACTCCCCAGAAAAGGAAGGTGCCCGTATGGTTGGCAAGAACATCAAAAAATTTCGCACGGCAAAACAGATGACCCAGGACGAGCTGGCCCAGCAGCTCAACGTGACCCGTCAGGCGGTGTCCAATTGGGAGAACGGGGGTTCACTTAGATAAAGATACCACATCAATCCCACGCTGACTTTTGCTCAACCGATACAGCCGGAGGGCTGGATAACAAGAAAAGGCGGTATGCGCCCCGTGGAGGGGTAGCGTACCGCCTTTTCTTGTGGGGGTTTCCAAAGGGGGCAACGCCCCCATTTGGCACACGACTTTGCGAAGCAAAGTGTAGTGTGTTATACGCTCTGTCGGCGTTGCCGTGAAAATGCCGTTGCCGCCGGGGAGGGCAAGGGCATTTGGAGCGGCAGGAAAACAGGGCTGTGCTTGCGTGGCGTAGAGCCGTAAGCACAGGTCTGGTTTCAACAGCAGACTGGGCGTATATGAAAGCCCCCGTCCCTCGTCCTACGCTCCGACTTGTGGACAAAGTGTCCCGAAGTTGTGGCTACACTCCCGGAAAAGTAACAGGACAGCGGGCAACCGTCAAGGCTGAAATGAACGGGCTTACACCCGGCCTTGACCGCCACCCGCCGTTCCGCTGAATGGGTGAACAAGGCGACCAATCCCTCAAAGTGCTTGGCCGCTCTCTTTCTGATTTTGGAGTGTTTCTTTTCTCATAATTGAAATGGGCGGGAAGCCATTTTAGGGCTTTCCCGCCTTGATTGCCCATCAGCAAAGCCAGACGGAACGGTCAACGGCGGCGCATGAAATGCGCCGTTCATCTTGACCGTTAACTGGCTTTGCTATTTCTCTGATAAATGAAATTTCGATTTTTAGAAATCGTTTAAGATAGCAATGCGGCTCCACTTGAAATTTTTTCTTTTACTGCAAAAACAGCCTCTTGGATAGAATAGGTTGTCGTTTCTATAACATTCGATTCATATATCCCCAAATTACAAAATTGCTCCCACATTGTTTCTACTAATTCAACATTTGTTTTTCTGTCTAATTTTGAACGTTCCACAGCTCGTTTCATAGTTTCTTCTTTACTGGCTCTTAAAACAATATAGTGTACTTCATAATCTTCTCGAACAAGGGCTCTCCATGGTTCTAAAAACCACGGCCCGACAATTCCATCTACAATTACATCATATCCGCCGCGGGCATAGCGCTTTGCAGCTTCTAAAAAGGCTTCAATGACAACTAAATTTTGTTCGTTGGACTCTGGTAAATGCGGCGGTATTGCTCCTTTGCTTAAATAATGAAAGGCTATGTCACAACAAACAGTTGATAAATAGCCATTTTTATAGGGGAGTATCAGAACTCCCCTACAAACTGTTATTTGCAGTTATCTATACTCATTTGGAATTTCGATATGAAGTGTCTCACACAATAACTTCACATCATGTGCATCATTTTCATCAAACTCGTATCCCAGATGGAACATTACTTGACTATATGGTTCAATACAGGAAACCTCTATTTCCTCAATTCTTCCTTTACCCGAAAAAGTTTCTACCGGAAAACAATCCCCATCATAAAGAATTTCACCTTCGTCCGTATATTCAAAACAATGCAAATCAATAATTCTGTTTTTCAAATCTTCCCATACAGTATGGTTCAATGTTGTATATTCCATCTTAATCTCATAAAAGCCATTAGCTTTCATTATTTCTATAAAGTTCTGATAATCGTTCTTTTCTACAAAAATGTCAATATCATTATGGGCTCTTGACTGATATCCAAGAAGAGCATCTACACCCCAGCCACCATCAAGAAAGACTTTAATCTCCGCATCTATTGCAAATTGAAGAATCTGTTTTACATCTGTTATATTGACCATCTTATCATCTCCACAAATTCTAATTAGGCGACCAGAGGAACTGCTGGTCTGTTTGATAAATCTCTGCATTTAGCAGTTTTCAATGTTGCCAAAACGAAAGTTAAGAAGATGTTCCTTTTCTCCATGTCGCTTTCTTTGGCGTAATTTACAAGGTTATTCCACACAAGATAGTTGTTCAGATACTTGGTAGAAACACCGTTAAAGCCACGCATAAACCTCTTTAGCTGGCTATGGTAGCTATTGATATGTTGGATATTATAAATGCCTTTCTTGGCTTTGCCAGTCTTTAACTGCACAAGGTCAATGCCATTGGCATTTGTAAATCTCACATAGGAGTTCATCTTGTCCGTAACAAGAGTGGAATTGGTCTTAATCCTACCATCATAAATATGATGTAAATCTATTGTAGAAACTCTACCAGTATTCGTAATCTTGGAGATAGACAAGCCATTCCTATTAACCGCACAAGGAACACATACCTTTTCTTGGGACAAGCCTCTGATATGTGTAGAATGACCACGCTTATGAGCCTTGCGTGGCATAGCAAATGTCTTACTCTTGCTATGATTGCCCTTGTACGAGATGGCGAAAAAAGTTTCGTCAGCCTCAATAATGCCGTCAAGGGTAACATCGTCTGCCATATTCTGAAGTGCATCCAAAATCTTGTGTCTCCAAAGGAATGCGGTGTTTCTGTGAATCCCACAAGCAACAGCAGTCTTACGAATGGATAAGCCATTCATCATACAATCAATGTACTGCTCCCACACGGACAAGTCTTTTCTTGTACCAGACACAATGGAGTTCGTAGCAATCACGAAGGACTTGCCACAATCCTTACATACATATCGCTGTGTGCCATCTTTACGATGACCATTGCGAACCACATGGATACAGCCACAAAGAGGGCATACACGACCATTTGCAAAGCGTTCCTTTGCTACGAAATCTTCAATATTCAAAGACTTTACAAAGGCAGGACTTAAAAGCATTGTTTTAAGGCTTTCCTGCTCTGCGACAGTCAACTTACCGATAATATCTAATGCGTCTTTGATAGTAGGCATATCCAATTACCTCCTTCGGTGGTACTGTTTCTTACTATTATTATACGCTATTTCTCGTCAAAAATCAACCATTTGTTGTGACAGAGCCTAATGAAAAAAGTCGTCTGTGTGCATATGCACAGATTTATCCATGTTCGATTCTTTTGCGACAATCGACGCAGTTGTTGTCTTTCCTGTTCCCGGCGAACCTGTAATCACAATAATTCTTCCTTGATTCATCTACATTCTCCCTCGCAATTCAGATTTACCGCTCTCTTTCTGATTTTGGAGCGTTTCTTCTCTCAAGATTGAAATGGGCGGGAAGCCATTTTAGGGCTTTCCCGCCTTGATTGCCCATCAGCAAAGACGGGCGGGACTGTCAACGGCGGCGCATTTATGCGCCGTTCATCTTGACCGTTGATTGGCCCCGCTAACTTTGCTACTCTGTTCTAAGTAATTCCTCAATTTGTTTTTTCATATATTCTACAAGTGCCATCGCTTCCTTTTCTACTGTCTCCCATTCATCAGACAAATTTCCCAAATAAGCTTCCTTTGCCGTTGTTAGCAGGGGGGGAAATCTCTCCGGCAATTTTAAAATTACCCATTTTGCGGCAACATCTTTTGTCGTGATTTCTTCTGTTACTAAAGTAAACCACATTCGTGATAAGGTTAATAACACATTTCTTTCATCACCCTTAAAGCTGGAAATCAAACCAGGTAAAGAAAACCGAATTGCTTTTTTAATTTCGTGAAATGGGATAGCGGGAATAAGCTCTTTGCTTTCCGCCCCCTTCAAAGTTATGCTATTTTTTCTTGCTTGCCATAATAAAATCATTATATCTGGGTCATTGCAGGCTTGCGGATATTCTCCTGCTTCCATCTCTCCCCTTAGCCATTCACCATACATATACTGACATTTTGGCGGAAATTGCAACGGAACAATATCAGATTGATTGATAATAGTTACCTCTAAAGGTCTTTTTTCAATACAGCCTACGGAGCCAGAAATTTTCAATAATTGCTTTGTTAGATCTGCTCTGATTGAATTACTCAATTCTTGTTTAGTAATTATCAGTATATCTATATCACTATCTGGACGCAGCCCATTCATTGTTGCTGAACCATATAAATATATCCCCAATATTTGACCTTGTAATATGGTTTCTGCTATTGAAATAACTTGATTTACTTGTTGTGGAAATTCATTTATATTCATTGTAACTCCTATATGTATTTATTTTTACTCCTCAACAACTGATAAAACAGCGTCTAAGGCTAATTCTAAGGCTATGGATATACTTGTTTTTCCCCATTCTCTTTCTTGGTATTTATGAGGGTCTGCAAGAGTATCGGCTGAAAAAAGCAGCATAGCCCATGTAACTTTTCTAAATTTTGCACACGCCGCCAATGCGGAACATTCCATTTCTACTACTTGACATCCCTCTTCTTTCCGATACTGAACCATTTCTACTGTTTCTCGATAAAAACCGTCTGTTGTCCATGTTTTAACTTCCCAATATGGTATATTCTTTTGGCTTAAAGCAGATTCAATCGCATTTATACCAGCCTTTGAAATCTCTACTTCTCGGGAGGGAGGAAGATAATGGTAAGATGTTCCCTCATCTCTCAATGCAGAAACAGGTATCAAAAATCTATTTTCCGGGATGTCTTCCAATACGCCGCAAGAGCCGACGGAAATAATCTTTGTTACACCCCCTGCAATTAAATATTCTAAAACTTGGACGGCAGCAGCACTTCCCACAGGAGCCGGACATAGACATATTTTCTCCTGATTATAAAGACATTCATAAATAGGATATCGTCTTGTTGCACTTTCAAATTCATCTATCTGTATTCCATCATGGGTATGTGCATAATTTTCAACCTCGTCTCCTAAAAAAGCAAACACTGCTTTTGCAGGAAAACATTTTTTCCCATTTCCCGGCTGAAAAACAGCTTTTGATGCGGTATCGTACTCTAAAACAGGGTAGTCATGCTTTACTAATGGCATATTATTATCTCGAATAACAGGCTATTATTCTATTCCTTTCATCATCTTTTTTGCCAACTGCTTGAACAGGTCGGCAGTTTCTTCATCCATCGGCGTAAGCTGTCCGATCTGTCCGGCAACCATCGCCGCTACATCGTCAATGGAAAGCGGGTTTTGCTTCTGTTCCGCCAATGCGTCCCGCATGGCTTGGAACATCGCGGCGGTCACAGCTTCTCCCGGCTGTTCCCCGTTGTCAATGTCTTTCTTAATATCCCGCAGGATAGCAAGGAACACATTTTTGATTTTCTCAATCTCCGCCTCATGTTCCCCCATCTTCTGGGCGTTCAAAAGCTGTAAATCCTGCTTTGCTTCCGCCCGGTGTTCCGGGTGTTCTTTCATCAGGTCGGACAGGGAAGCCGTTGCTATCTCGATAAGCTGGTTTCTTGCTGTTATGCCTTTTGCCGCTGTGTCCTGAAAATAAATCCGTATCAAATCTATCAGCTTAGGAAAATTCCTGTGTTCCAACAGGCGGTTGAGGATTTGCACATCAACAGCACCCGTCACGAGCCCCCTCACGGCTCCCTCGGACAAGCCTAATTCAGAAATATCGTAGCTTTTACGGACGCTCACGGTGGATAAGCCCAGTATGTAGTCTGTCGATACCTTAAATTCCTTTGCCACGCCTATGAGAATATCACTGCTGACCGTTCTCGTTTCGCCGCTGACAATGCGGCTCAACTGGGAAGCGGAAACCCCTATCTTCTCCGCAAGTTCCTTTTGTGTGATGTGGTTCCCGTTGCATAAATCGGAAATCCGCTGTCCGGGTGTTCCGGGTAAAGCCATAGATACGCACCTCCTCCGCATACTTCCATTATACAGAATGATTGCAAAAATGCAATTTCCAAAGTGTAAACTTCATCAAAATGCAATTCTCGCAAAATTCCGGGGATTGCATTTTTTTCGTGTAGACTTAGGGTAGTTCATCGATGGACAGCACCTTGAAAACAGAATGACCGTCCGAAAAGGAATACCCCGGCTGGGGAAGCACCGCAAGGAACCGGACTTCGAGACAAAATGTCCCGAAGCTGCGGGGAGCGTGCCAACGCTGGAACACGCCGCAGGAATGGGGCAGGAAACCTTTTCGGGGAGAACGGCAACGGAAAGCAAAATGGAGGGAACGCATGAGAGATAACCCCTATAAAGACTTGCCGCCACTGGAACGCAGGCCGGACGGTTCCCTTTACCGCATGACACCGGCGCAGAGAAAACAGGCGGCCAGCCTGATACGCCGGGAGTGTTGTTGCTGTGAGGACGGCAACTGCATTGTCCTTGATGATGGGGACACCTGCACCTGCCCGCAGACGATTTCTTTCTCGGTCTGCTGTAAGTGGTTCCGCTGGGCGGTCTTGCCGCTGGACGGGACGTTGGAAGCGGAGATTTTCCGGGATAAGGACTTGAAACGCTGTGCGGTCTGCGGCGGCGTGTTCGTCCCCAAATCTAACCGGGCAAAATACTGCCCCGGCTGTGCCGCCAGAGTTCACAGGCGGCAGAAAACAGAAAGTGAACGGAAAAGGAGGTCTGCTGTGGACAGTTAGGAGCGAAAAAAGCCTTGATTTATCAGGCTCCGCAAGCCCCAAAACGGGGCAGGTGGTATAAAGTATCGCCCGCCCCGGAAAACGGGCTTCTAACCGTCCACAAAATGCGCTATGACAAATACCATCTATATCCATCAGCCGGAAAAGGCGTTCAGCTTCACCCGGCTCCCGAATTTCCTCTTTGAAGCCCCCACATTCAAGCCCCTGTCCAGCGAGGCAAAGGTTCTGTACGCCTTTATCCTGCGCCGGACAGAGTTATCCCGCAAGAATGGGTGGGCGGATGACTGCGGACGGATTTTCCTGTATTACCCCATCTGCGAGGTGGTTGACCTGCTCCACTGTGGGCGGCAGAAAGCGGTGAACACCCTGCGGGAACTGCAATACGCCGGACTGGTGGAAATCCAGAAGCAGGGCTGTGGAAAACCCAACCGCATTTTCCCAAAATCCTATGAAGCGGTTCCAAACACCGACTTCAAGAAATCCCGTTCTGGTACGCCGGAGGGCTGAAAACCGTACCCATGAAGTACGGAAACCGCCCCCCCTGAAGTACGAAAACCGGACGGTATATAGAAATACAAAGATTAAAATGATTTATTTATATCCATTCCATTCCTATCGTATCAGAGATAATTCCGGCGGGATTTTCCCTGTGGAAAACCCCGGATAGGAAAGGAATGGGGAAAGGAGCAGAATGGCACAACACGCAATTTTACGGTTTGAGAAGCACAAGGGCAACCCGGCAAGGCCGCTGGAAGCCCATCACGAAAGACAGAAAGAACAGTATGCCAGCAATCCCGACATTGACACAAGCCGGAGCAAATACAACTTCCATATCGTCAAGCCGGAAGGACGCTATTACCACTTCATTCAGAGCCGTATCGAGCAGGCCGGATGCCGGACGAGGAAAGACAGCACACGGTTTGTCGATACGCTGATAACTGCCAGCCCGGAGTTTTTCAAGGGGAAATCCCCAAAGGAGATACAGGCGTTCTTCCAGCGGGCGGCGGACTTCCTCATTGGACGGGTAGGACGGGAAAATATCGTGTCGGCGGTGGTACACATGGACGAGAAAACGCCCCACCTGCATTTGACCTTTGTTCCGCTGACAAAGGACAACCGCCTGTGTGCAAAGGAGATTATCGGCAACCGGGCAAACCTGACGAAGTGGCAGGACGATTTTCACGCCTATATGGTGGTGAAATATCCCGACTTGGAGCGTGGGGAGAGTGCCAGCAAGACAGGCCGGAAGCATATCCCCACCCGGATTTTCAAACAGGCGGTTTCCCTCTCCAAACAGGCCAGAGCCATTGAAGCCACCCTTGACGGCATTAACCCGCTGAACGCCGGAAAGAAAAAAGAGGAAGCCCTCTCCATGCTGAAAAAGTGGTTCCCGCAGATGGAGAACTTCTCCGGGCAGTTGAAAAAGTACAAGGTCACAATCAATGACCTGTTGGCGGAGAATGAGAAGTTGGAAGCAAGGGCAAAGGCCAGCGAAAAAGGAAAGATGAAAGATACGATGGAACGGGCAAAGCTGAAAAGCGAACTGGACAATTTACAGCGGCTGGTTGACCGTATCCCGCCGGATATACTGGCGGAACTGAAACGTCAGCAGCGGCACACGGTAAAGGAAAGGTGATAGATATAAGCAGAAATTTTCGCCGCCTCTGTGCGGCATTGTACCTTGAAAACTGAATATGGAGGACACTGGATGGCAAAAAGCAAAAGCGATATTTTTACACCCCGGACAGGGCAGGTCATACAAGCAGAGAACGGCACGCAGTATTTTGTATGTGGGAACAACCGTATAAAAATCTCCGAACACTTCGCCGCAGGCGGGAAGCCCCTCGGTGATCTGATTGTAGATGTGGTGCGGCATACCGCAGAAAAAGCCGCTTCAACCTGATAGCCCATCATTGATAACACGCCCACGCTTATGATATAATTGCCATAGAGCAAAAGTATTGTAAGCGTGGGTTGTTTCTTTAGAAGGAGGATTTTTAACGGTGAAACAACCTTACAATACTACGATTTACAACACGGCGCTTTATATGAGATTGAGCCGGGACGATGAACTGCAAGGAGAAAGCGGGAGTATTCAGACACAACGCATGATGCTCCGGCAATATGCCGCCGAGCATAGCCTGAATGTCATAGATGAATATATCGACGATGGATGGTCTGGAACGAACTTTGACAGGCCGGATTTTCAGAGAATGATTGATGACATTGAGGACGGGAAAATCAACTGCGTTGTTACGAAGGATTTATCCCGCTTAGGCAGAAACTACATTCTGACCGGCCAATACACGGAAATCTACTTTCCCAGCAAAGGAGTCCGCTATATCGCTGTCAATGACAATGTGGACACCATCAACGGAGAGAATGAGCTTGCCCCATTCCTCAACATTCTGAATGAAATGCACGCCCGCCAGACCAGCAAAAAGGTAAAAGCGGCCATGCGGACACGGTTTGCAAATGGCGCACACTATGGAGCCTATGCCCCGCTGGGCTATGTCAAAGACCCGGATAAGAAAGGCCATCTTCTGATTGACCCGGAAACAAGGTGGATTATCGAAAAGATTTTTGACCTTGCCGTTCATGGCCGGGGAGCCGCCAGCATTACACGGATTTTGGTCGAAGAAAAAGTGCCTACTCCCGGCTGGCTGAATTTCCAGAGATACGGCACTTTCGCAAATATCTATGCCGGAGCGCCGGAGGAAAAAGCCTATGCGTGGACGATAGCGCAGGTGAAAAGTATTCTGAAAGAGGAAACCTATATCGGACACAGCGTCCACAATAAGCAGACCAACATTTCATTCAAAAACAAGAAGAAAGTACGCAAGCCAAAAGAGGAATGGTATCGTGTGGAGAACACCCACGAAGCGATTATTTCCGAAGATGTGTTCCGTCAAGTACAGGAGCAGATTTGCAACAGGCGCAGACGGCAGAAGAACGGCACAACACAGATATTTTCCGGGCTGGTAAAATGTGCGGACTGCGGCTGGTCGCTGGCCTATGGTGTGAACAGCCAGAACAAAAATCCCTATGCCCACTACCATTGTAGCAAGTACGGGCAAGGATTGCACCAGTGTTCCATGCACTATATCCGCTATGATGTGCTTTACGCCTATGTCCTTTCCCGTCTGCAATACTGGTCTGTGCTGGCACAGCAGGATGGGGACAAACTTCTGAAACGGCTACTTAACGCCAGCGACAAGGAACGCAATACTGCAAGGAAGCGGCAGACAGCCGAACTGAAAAAGGCGGAAAAGCGCAAAGCAGAAGTAGACACCCTGTTTGCAAAAATGTATGAGGACTGGTCTGCCGGACGCATTACAGAATACAATTTCAATATGCTGTCCGAAAAGTATCAGGGCGAACAGCGAGAATTGGACGCAAAAATTGAACGGCTTCACGAAGCGATGGAGGTCGCCGCCCAGACAGCGGTTGACGCTGAAAAGTGGATAGGTCTGATGAAACAGTATGTCAATCCCACAGAATTGACGGCTGAACTTCTGAATACGCTGATTGAAAAAATCCTTGTCCATGAAGCGGTCAAAAGTGAGGACGGAAGCCGGGAACAGGAAGTGGAAATCTTCTACCGCTTTATCGGCAAAATCGAATGACACATCTTGAGATACCCAACAATATCTTTAACTAAGGGAAACGGGCAAAACCCAGCCGGACATTGAGACCCTCCACAAAATTGCTGAGATTTTGGACGTCACCATCGAAGAGCTGATCTACGGAGCCAAGCAGACCACCACCATCGTCAAGAATACCACCGTGCAAAACGCCACCAAGGGGCTGTCCTTTGGCGCCGCTCTGGCCATGGTGATCTCCTATGTGAACTGGCACTCCATCGGGTGGGCCATCTTCCACGGGCTTCTGAACTGGTTCTATGTGATCTATTACGTGCTGCGGTATGGGTGGAACGGATGACCTTGGCGATATCCTTTTCTCTTCATCTCCCTCCCGCCCCTTTACATCCTCCCTCCTCCGGGGTTATACTGTCCTCACAGAATCACCCCACTGCGAGAGGAGACATTCCCATGCACACAGACATTGATATCCAAGCCCTCATGGAGCTGGTCCGCCAGGCGGGCAAGCTGCTCTACGACCGGGAGGGCTCTACCCACATCCGCAAGAAGGGCCGGGCGGACTACGTCACCCAGGTGGACATGGCCGTCCAAGGCTTTTTCGGGGAAGAATTGCCCAAGCGCTGGCCCCACATCCAGTTCATGAGCGAGGAGCAGTCCAACGCCCATCTGGACCCCAACGCTCCCATGTGGGTACTGGACCCGGTGGACGGCACGTGCAACCTCATCCACGACCTGGGGATGAGCGCCATCTCTCTGGCCCTGGTGGAAGGTGGCCAGGTCATGCTGGGCATCGTATACAACCCCTTCAACGGAGAGATGTTCCACGCCGTCCGGGGACAGGGCGCCTTCCGCAACGGCGAGCCCATCCACGTCAGCGACCAGCAGGAGCTGGCGGACAGCCTCATTGCCATCGGCACCAGCCCCTACCAAAAGCAGCTGGCTGAGACAAACTTCGCCCTGTTCCGCCGCCTGTTCGAGGTGGGCGCTGACATCCGCCGCATGGGCACCGCCTCCCTGGATCTGGCCTACGTGGCCTGTGGCCGTATGGACGCCTATCTGGAACGGGGCCTGAAGCCCTGGGACTTCGCCGCCGGAATCCTGCTGGTGGAGGAGGCCGGAGGTCAGGTACGGGACTACCAGGGCAACCCCCTCATCCCCACCCAGCCCAGCGACATGTTCGCCCACAACGGTCCCATCGGTGCCCGCATCGCTGAGGCAGTCTCGCTAGAGTTCTGAGGACACCCGTCATTCATTTCTATCAAAGGCATAAAAAGTACGGTCAGCTGACGCTGACCGTACTTTTTTCTGAAACCGGGAGATTAGCCGCGGTTCTTGCGGGCCACGACAGTGGCGCCGGACAGCAGGCACACGGCGGCAGCCAGAGCCACCACGTACACCATCACCTGGGCGGAGTCGCCAGTCTGGGGCACGTTGTTCTCGGGCTTCTCGGTGGTCTGAGGCTTGTCAGTGGTCTGAGGCTTATCGGTAGCCTCGGGCTTGTCGGTGGTCTCAGGAGCGCCACCGGCGGTGAGGCCGTTCATGGCGTCGCTCAAAGCAGCCACAGCGGCGTCCACAGTGGCCTGGTCGTCCTCAGAGAGGGACTCGTTGGCCATGACAGCCTGAGCGTTGGCCAGAGCGGTGCGGAAGGTGGCCACGGCGGCCTCGCTGGCCCCGGTGGTATCCATGTTCGCAGCCTGAGCAATCAGGTCTTCCAGGATGGACTTGTCAGCCTTGAAGCGCTGGGCCAGGATGGCGTTGAACAGGGCATCTGCCACGGGCTGGATGTCCTCGTCCATGGCGTCGCCGTCAGCGTCCACTTCCTTGGCAGCAGCCAGAGCGTCCACCAGGGTCTGCCAGTTGTCCTGGACGTACTTGTCCTGGTCGGGGATCATGCTCTCAGCCTTGGCAATCAGCTGCTCCAGCATGGTCTTGTCACCCTGGGTGAGGCCCAGGCCCCAGATGCCCTCCAGCAGGGCGTCCCAAGCGGCGTCGATCTCGTCCTGAGTGGCGTTCTCCTTGTCCAGCACGATCTTGGCGTTGGCCAGAGCGGTCTCAAAGGCGGCCTTGGCGGTGTCAGTGACGCCCTCGGTGGACAGGGTCAGAGCGTAGTCATAGGTCTTCTGCAGCAGGACCTTGCTGCCGGCAATGATGGGGTGTACATTGCGCTCGGCCGTCTCGGGCAGAGTGGAACCGAAGGCGGCGATGACGTCGGCCACTTCTTCTGCCACGCTGGCATCGGTCTGAGCCTGGGGCACGTCGCTCCAGATGCAGAACATGGCGCCCACGGGGTCCTCGATGGTGCCGCCCATGAAGTTGTTGATGTTGAACTGGCTGGCCTTCTCGGCGGTGCACTTGTTGCCGCCCACGATCCAATACCAGTCGCCGTGGGTGTTCACCAGCTGGTGGCCCTGCTCAGCCAGGAAGGCGGGCTTGGCCACGTCATAGCCCCACCAACCGGAGGACCAATAGCAGATGATGATGTCCTGGTCGAAGGTGCCCTGATCGGTGGTGTTATCGTAGTAGATGCCGTCGTTGAAGGCCATGGGAGTCATGCCGGCGTCCTTGACCATGGCGGACACCTCATTGACGTACTTGATAAAGTCGTCGTACTGGCCATTGGCCACCAGCTTGGGGAAGCCCATGCCGCCGGCATCGTTGGCGTACTCGTCCACACCCATGTTGAAGAGGGTGCAGCCCTTGCTGGCGAAGTAGGTGATGTACTTCTGGAGGAACGCCTTGGTGAAGCTGGTGGCGGTCTCGTTGGTGATGTCAATGGTGCGCTGAGAGGTGCCATAGGCGCAGTCCACGCCGGTGAGGGCCTCAGCGGTGTCCAGGATGGCGTCCATGTGGCCGGGGGTGTTGATCAGGGGGATGATCTCCACGCCCTTGGAATCGGCATGGGACATGATGGCGTCCATGTCGTCCTCGGTGAGCTCGTCCACCTCAAAGTCGCTGTAAGCCTCGTTGCCAGCGTGGATGGCGGTGGACACCTCTTCGCTGGTGTAGGTGGTGTCACCCACAGTCAGGGACATGTCGTCCAGCAGGAAACGCATACCGTCGTTGCCCAGACCCAGCATCACATAGTGCATGCCAGCGGAAGAAGCGCTGTCGATGATGGACTTCAGGCTGTCCACGGAGAAATACTTACGGCCAGCGTCCACCATGACGATGGACTTGTCGTAAGAGCCCTCAGTGGCAGTTGTGGTGGTCTCCCCACTGCCCTGATTGGCGGCAGCGGCGGGGAGCAGCATGCTGGCAGCCATTGCAGCAGACAGCAGGATGGGCATAGCCCGTTTGAATAGTTTCACTACTCTTACCTCCTTGTGGTACATAAACTTCCTTTACCTACGCACGTTTTATCAATCATCACAGCCCGAGCCGTCGCTCTATGGCTGCTCTGTGGCCTGGGGCAAAGCCGTGCACATCATCGGGAACGCCGGTCCGCGCTCCCCCTTCCATTCTCCATCCTTCACCTGCCTTACCTGGAAGTTGCAGCTGCCTTCCCCCATATGAAACTAGTGGAAACGCATAAATCTCCATGGTAATTCTGGTATAGTTTACCACGACATCACCAGGTTGTCAACATTTCCCCACAAAATGTCAGCTTTTATTGGGTTTTGTCCTCTGTCCCGGAAAAAAGGGCAAAAAAAGACCCGCCATCGGCGGGTCTTTTTCCCAGTATTTGCTTGTCAGTGAGGGGCTCAGCCCGTCTCGCCGGGGAGGTTGACCTCCGGCATCAGCTCCTGGCTGACGATGGCCAGCATCTCCTCCAGCTTGTCGCACTCCTCGGGGCTAAAGCGCTCTTTGATGCGCTCCATGACCTTTCGAATGTAGTCGGTGCTGACATTGCAGTAATCCCGGTATTTCTGGGTCACTTGCAGGTGATATTCCCGCTTATCCTGCTCCGACTGCACACGGGTCAGGTACCCCTTGCGCACCAGACTGTTGATCTTATAGGCCGCATTGGGGGGTGAGATGCGCATAAAGGTGGCAAACTCGTTGACGGTGGGGGTGCCCAGGGCCTGGATGGTCTCCATGGCGAAGGTCTCCACCGTGGTCAGGCTGGCCTCCCGATTCTGAAAATGGGCGAAAATCTCCTGGTAAAAATGGAGCTTAAACTTGGTATACACCGCTCCGAATCGCTCCTCCAACATTCCGTTGCCTCCGTGTCCGTCTGTTTTATGGTACATAGTTCCAGATTTCACACAAAAGCCCGGTAATTTACTTACCCAGCGCCAGGGTGAGCTCGGCGGTGACGGCCACCTGGCCGTCCACCACAGCCTTGGCTTCCGCCACGGCCACGGGGCCTTTCTGTTTGATGATGGTGCACTCCAGCCCCAGCACGTCGCCGGGCACCACCTGGCGGCGGAAGCGGGCGTTCTTGATGCCGCCGAAGAAGCCCAGCTTGCCCCGATTCTCCTCCATGGACAGCACGGTGATGCCAGCCACCTGGGCCAGGGCCTCCAGAATGAGCACACCGGGCATCACGTGGTACTGGGGGAAGTGGCCCTGGAAGAAGGGCTCATTGACGGTGACGCACTTGATTCCCTTGGCCCACTTGCCCTCTTCTCCGTCCACAATCTTGTCCACCAGGGCGAAGGGGTAGCGGTGAGGCATGATCTGGGCGATCTCATTGGAATTGTACTGCATAGCCTTTAGCCCTCCCACTTCTTCATGAGCACGCAGGCGTTGTGGCCGCCGAAGCCCAGGGAGTTGGACAGAGCGCAGCGCACGGTAGCGTGGCGGCCCTGGTTGGGCACGATGTCCAGGTCACAGGCGGGGTCGGGCTCTTGGTAGTTGATGGTGGCGGGGATGTAGTCCTCCTTCACAGCCAGAGCGGTGAAGATGGCCTCCACGCCGCCGGCAGCGCCCAGCATATGGCCGGTCATGGACTTGGTGGAGCTCACGGCCAGCTTGTAGGCGTGGTCGCCGAACACGGTCTTGATGGCGGCGGTCTCGCCGGAGTCGTTGAGGGGGGTGGAGGTGCCGTGGGCGTTGATGTAGTCCACGTCCTCGGGCTTCATGTCTCCGTCGGCCAGGGCCTGGGCCATGGCACGGGCGCCGCCCTCGCCGTTGGGGGCGGGTGCGGTCATGTGGTAGGCGTCACAGGTGACGCCGTAGCCCACCATCTCGGCGTAGATCTTGGCGCCACGGGCCAGAGCGTGCTCCAGCTCCTCCAGCACCAGGATACCAGCGCCCTCGCCCATGACAAAGCCGCTGCGGCGGGCATCAAAGGGCACGGAGGCGGCGTTCTTGTCCTCTCCGGTGTGGAGAGCCCGCATGGTGGTAAAGCCGCCGATGGACAGAGGGGTCACGGCGGCCTCGGCACCGCCGCACACCATCACGGTGGCGTAGCCGTCCCGGATGTGGCGGAAGGCATCGCCCACGGCGTTGGAGCCGCCGGCACAGGCGGTGACGGGGCAGGTGCACATGCCCTTAAAGCCCAGGTCGATGGCAATGAGACCGGCGCCCATGTTGGCAATGGCCTCGGGGATGTAGTAGGGGTTGACCCGGTCGAAGCCCTTTTCCAGGCCGCGGGTCTGCTCGGCCTCGGTGGTGCCGATTCCGCCCACGCCGCTGGAGACGATGACGCCGCACTGGGTCAGGTCCAGCTTCTCCTTCTCCAGGCCGCTGTCGGCAAAAGCCTCCCGGGCGGCCACCATGGCAAATTGGGCATAGCGGGCCATGTGCTTGACCTCCCGCTTATCCAGCACGGTGGTGGGGTCCCAGTTCTTCACCTCGGCGGCCAGCTTCACCTTGCGGTCGGTGGGGTCATAGAGGGTAATGGTGTCGATGCCGCACACGCCCTCCTGCACTGCCTGCCAGGAGTCCGCCACGTTGTGGCCCAGGGGGTTGACAGTGCCCATGCCAGTGATGACAACTCTGCGTTTGTTTCCCATAATTTCCTCCTTGTCTGGTCACATGCCCATGCCGCCGTCCACGCTGAGCACCTGGCCGGTGATGTATCCGGCCCCGTCGCTGGCCAGGAAGGCCACGGCCTTGGCCACATCTTCGGGGGTGCCTGCCCGGCGGGCGGGGATGGTGGTGAGCATGGCCTCCCGGGCCTGTTCGGGCAGGGCGGCGGTCATATCGGTGGCGATATAGCCGGGGGCCACAGCGTTGACGGTGATGCCCCGTCCGGCCAGCTCCTTGGCCAGGGACTTGGTCATACCGATGACGCCAGCCTTGCTGGCGCAGTAGTTGACCTGGCCGGGGTTGCCCCGCAGGGCCACCACGGAGCTGAGGTTGACGATGCGGCCATACTTGGCCTTCATCATGGGCCGGGTCACCGCCTTCATGCACAAAAAGGTGCCTTTCAGGTTGGTGCTCACCACGGCGTCAAAGTCCTCTTCCTTCATGGTCATGGCCAGGCCGTCCCGGGTGATTCCGGCGTTGTTGACCAGGATGTGCACCCCGCCCAGCTCTTTGACGGCGGTGTCCACCAGGTTCTTCACGGCCTCGGCGTCGGTGACGTCACCCTTGAAGCTGCGTGCCTCCACACCCAGCTCGGTGAGGGCGGCCAGGGTCTCCTGAGCAGCGGCGTCGTTGCCGGCGTAGGAGAACACCACATTGGCCCCCTGGGCGGCCAGTTCCAGGCAGATGGCTCGGCCAATGCCCCGGCTGCCGCCGGTGACGATGGCCACTTTTCCCTTCAATGACATGGTCGAATCCCTCATTTCAGTGCCTGGACCAGGGCCTGAACGTCGGCCACGGTCTCCACGGCATAAGTCTTGATCTCGGGGGTGGTCTTGCGCACAAAGCCGCTGAGCACCTTCCCCGGTCCGATTTCTACGATGGTATCCACACCCAACTCAGCCAGACGACGAATGGTGTCCTCCATGTACACGGAGGACTGCACCTGGCGCTCCAACAGGGCGGGAATGGTGTCGTCGGGGCCCATCTCACGGCCCAGACAGTTGAAGAGTACGGGCACCTGCATCTCGCCAAAGGTCTCCCCCTTGAACTTCTCGGCCAGGGCGTCCCCGGCAGGCTTCAACAGGGGGGTGTGGAAGGGTCCGCTGACCTTCAGGGGCATGCAGCGGCGGGCACCCATCTCCTTGGCCAGGCGGGCGGCCTCGTCCACAGCAGCCTGGTGGCCGCCGATGACCAGCTGACCGGGGCAGTTGTAGTTGGCAATGGCCACCACGCCCAGGGAGGAAGCCTGCTCACAGGCCTGCTCCAGCTTGGCCCGGTCCAGGCCCAGCACGGCGGTCATGCCGCAGGGCACGTCCTTGGCGGCCTCGGCCATCACCTTGCCCCGGAAGGCCACCAGAGAGATGGCCTGCTGAGGGGTAAACACCCCGGCGGCCTGGAGGGCGGAGTACTCGCCCAGGCTCAGGCCCGCCACGTAGTCGGGGCGGATGCCCTCATGGTTGAGAATCTGGGTGACGCCCACGGCGAAGGCCACCATGCAGGGCTGGGTGTACCGGGTCTCATTCAAAACCCCCTGGCTGTCCTGGAAGCTAACCTCTTTGACGTCAAAGTCCAGGTCTGCCCCGTCCAGCACGGCCCGGAACTGGGGGTAGGTCTCGTACAGGTCGGCACCCATACCCGGGTGCTGGCTGCCCTGTCCGGCATACAAAAACGCAATGCTCATCCCTGCATCTCCTTTACGGTCTTGTCATAGCCTGCCATCAGATCCTCGAAGATCTGGCGCAGGGGGCGCACCTCATGGACCATACCGGCCACCTGACCGGCCATGAAGCTGCCGGTGTCCACGTCGCCGTCAAACACCGCCCGGCGCAGAGAGCCCAGAGTCAGCTTCTCCAGCTCCTCCAGGGGCAGGTGGTCCTTCTCCATGCGCACATACTCCCGGGCCATCTTGTTCTTCAGCACCCGCACGGGAGCGCCAGTGGTGCGGCCGGTGACGATGGTGTCGGTGGCGCTGGCCTTGATGACCGCCTTCTTGTAGTTTTCGTGGATGGGGCACTCCTCGCTGGCCAGCAGGCAGGTGCCGATCTGAGCGCCGCAGGCGCCCAGGGCAAAGGCAGCGGCCAGCTGACGGCCGTCGGCGATGCCGCCGGCGGCGATAACGGGGACGGACACGGTGTCCACCACCTGGGGCACCAGGGCCATGGTGGTCATCTCACCCACATGTCCGCCGCTCTCGGTGCCCTCGGCGATGAAGCCGTCCACACCCAGCCGCTCCAGGCGCTTGGCCAGGATGGGAGCCGCCACCACGGGGAAAACCCGGATGCCAGCCTCTTTCCAGGCGGGGACGTACTTGCCGGGGTTGCCGGCACCGGTGGTGACCACGGCCACCCCCTCCTCCACCACGACCTTGGCCAGGTCGTCAATGTGGGGGTTCATGAGCATGAGGTTGACGCCGAAGGGCTTGTCGGTGTGCTCCTTGGCGATGCGAATTTCCTTGCGCAGGGTCTCAGCGTCCCAGCCGCCGGAGCCCACCAGACCCAGAGCGCCGGCGTTGGACACAGCGGCGGCGAAGGCGCCGGTGGCGATGTTGGCCATGCCGCCCTGAATCAAAGGAAACTCAATTCCCAGCAGTTCATTTAACTTCATATCTGTTCAATCCTCCATTCTCAGCCCTGGGCCACTTCCAGCAGAGCGCCCGCCCAGGTCAGTCCGCCGCCAAAGCCCACGCACAGGACCTTATCTCCGGGCTTCACGTCTCCGTTTTGCACCAGCTCGTCCAGCAAAATGGGCACGCTGGCCGCCGAGGTGTTGGCGGTATGTTCGATGTTGCCGGTGCACTTGGCCGGGTCTACCCCCAGCTTCTTCACGGCAAAATTGATGATTCTCTGGTTGGCCTGGTGGAGCACAAAGCGGTCCACCTGGTCCAGGGTGATGCCCGCCTTCTCCGCCACTTCCCGGGCGCACCGGGGCAGAGCCTCCACGGCGAAGCGGAACACATCCTGTCCCTCCATGTGAATCACAGAGGGCTCACCCTTGTTGACCCCGGGGATGGTGAGCACCCGGTCGTTGCCCCGACAGCCCAGCACGGCGTGGATGGAGGGGTAGTCCTCCCGCCACTGAACCAGGGCAGCGCCAGCGCCGTCTCCGAAGAGCACGCAGGTGCTGCGGTCCGTCAGGTCCATGACCCGGCTGAGCACCTCAGCCCCCAGCACCAGGGCGTACTTGCGCTTTGCGGCAGCCAGCAGGCACTCGGCCGTGTGCAGGGCGTAGACAAAGCCGGAACAGGCGGCATTCAAGTCAAAGCAGATGGTGTCCTCCTGGAACCCCAGCTCCTTTTGCAGCACGCAGGCGGTGGCGGGGGTCAGGTGATCCTGGGTGAGGGTGGCCACCAGGCACACCCCGATCTGCTGGGGGTCAATGCCCCCCAGCTCCAGGGCCTTGCGGGCGGCGTCCAGACACAGGCTGGTGTGGCACTCCTCTCCGGAACAGTGGTGGCGGGCACCGATGCCGGTGCGGGTCCGAATCCACTCGTCGCTGGTGTCCACGATTTTCTCAAAATCCTGGTTGGTTATGACATGCTGGGGCAGGGCACTGCCCGTGGCCAGCAATTTGATTCCACTCATGTGCGCTCCTTTCTCAGGGCCTTTGCGCCCATGGCTCTAAATTTTTCATATCGACCGGTGAACAGGGCGTGGCCGCTCATGCGGCTCAGGCCCGCCAGTTCCTCCTGGAGCACCCGGTCCAGGGTGCGTACCATAGCGGCCACATCGGTGTGGGCCCCGCCGGCGGGCTCGGGAATCACTCGGTCGATGACCCCCAGTTCCAGCAGGTCGGCGGCGGTGAGCTTCATCACCTCGCAGGCCTCATCGCTCCTCGAGGCGTCCTTCCACAAGATGGCCGCAAAGCCCTCAGGAGAGAGGACGGAATACACGGCGTTTTCCAGCATCAGCACCCGGTTGCCCACACCCAGGGCCAGGGCGCCGCCGCTGCCACCCTCTCCGGTGACAATGGCAATGGTGGGCACGGTGAGGGCGGACATCTTGGCCAGCATCCGGGCGATGGCCTCGCCCTGGCCTCTGGCCTCCGCCTCCAGGCCGGGGTAGGCGCCGGGGGTGTCGATGAAGGTGATCACCGGGCGGCCAAACTTCTCCGCCTGGTCCATGAGCCGTCCGGCCTTGCGGTATCCCTCGGGGTTGGGCATGCCGAAGCGGCAGGCCATGCGCTCGGCCAGGTCCTTGCCCTTGCGGTGGCCGATGACGGTGACGGGACGGCCGTGAAACAGGCCGATGCCGCCGAAAATACTGGGGTCCTCCCCGCACAGGCGGTCCCCTTTCTGCTCAAAAAAGTCGGTAAACAGGCCCTGGACATAGTCCACCACCCCGGGACGGGCGGTGTTGCGGGCCAGCGCCACGCGCTCAGCAGCAGTATACTCAGCCATCCCGGTTTGCACCTGCCTTTCCATGGAGCTTCAGCAGCCGGATGAGGGTCTCCCGCATCTGACTGCGGGGGACCACAGCGTCCAAAAAGCCGTGCTCCAACAAATATTCTGCGCTCTGGAAGCCCTCGGGCAGCTCCTGGCCGATGGTCTGCTCAATGACCCGGGGCCCGGCAAAGCCGATGAGAGCCCCCGGCTCGGCCAGCATGATGTCGCCCAGGCTGGCAAAGGAGGCGGTGACGCCGCCGGTGGTGGGGTGGGTGAGCACCGAGATGTACAGGCCCCCCCGGCGGGAGAACCGCTCCAGGGCCGCCGAGGTCTTGGCCATCTGCATCAGGGACAAAATGCCCTCCTGCATTCGGGCTCCGCCGCTGGCAGCGAAGAGAATGAGGGGCAGCCGGGACTTGGCGGCCTGCTCCACCAGCCGGGTGACCTTTTCACCCAGGGCGGCGCTCATGCTGCCCATAAAGAAGCGGCTGTCCAGCACGCCCACCGCCACTTTTGTGCCGCCAATGCGGCCCAGAGCGGTGACCACGCCCTCGTTCATGCCCGTCTTGGCCTGGGCCTTAGTCAGCTTCTGGCGATAGCCAGGGAAGTCCAGAGGGTCGGCGGAGGCCAGCTCCTCGTCCAGCTCCCGGAAGCTGCCCCGGTCCAAAATCTGGCTCAGGCGGTAGTAGGCGCCAATGGGGTGGTGGTAGCCGCACAGGGGGCACACGTACCCCGCCGCCACCAGGTCCCGGTGGGGCACCTCGCCGCCGCAGCTGGTGCACACCTCACTGCTGTGGGGGTGTACCGAGGCGGACACGCTGTGCATGGCCTTCAGGGCCAGCAGCTTCTGTCTGCGCCGTTGAAACACAGAACTCATGCCTTCTTCTCCTCCTCAGCAGGATTGCTCCAGGCCAGCAGGGTGTCCAGATTGGCATCCATGAACCCGGTGTGATAGCTGCCCCGGACAAAGTCGGGGTGATACAAGATCTGGTGGAGCAGATCAATGTTGTTGGTGGTGCCCTCAATGACCAGCTCCTCCAGGGCCCGGCGCATGCGCCGGATGGCGTCCAGCCGGGTGGGGGCGTGGACGATGATCTTGGCCATCATGGAGTCGTAGTAGGGGGGCAGGTCGTAGCCGCCGTACAGGCCGCTGTCCACCCGCACCCCGCAGCCGCCGGGCATGTGGAGAAAGTCCACGTGGCCGGGGGTGGGCCGGAAGTCGTGGGTGGGGTCCTCGGCGTTGATGCGGCACTCAATGGCGTGGCCATGGAGCTGCACCTGATCCTGGGTCACCGACAGGGGCAGCCCGGAGGCCACCCGAATCTGCTCCCGTACCAGGTCCAGCCCGGTGACCATCTCGGTGACCGGGTGCTCCACCTGGATACGGGTGTTCATCTCTATGAAGTAAAACTCTCCTTCCGGAGAGAGGACAAATTCTACCGTACCGGCATTGACGTATCCGGCCGCCTTGGCCGCCGCCACCGCCGCCGCCCCCATCTTCTCCCGCAGCTCGGGGGTGAGGGCCTTGGAGGGGGATTCCTCCAACATCTTCTGGTTGCGCCGCTGGATGGAGCAGTCCCGCTCCCCCAGCTGGATGACGTTGCCCTGCCCATCGGCCATGATCTGGAACTCGATGTGGCGGGGGTTGACGATGAGCTTTTCCAGGTACATCTCATCGCTGCCAAAGCAGGCAATGGACTCGCTGCGTGCCTCCTGGAACAGGGGGATGAGCTGGTCGGGCTCGTAGACCCGGCGCATGCCCCGTCCGCCGCCGCCGGCGGCGGCCTTGATGAGCACGGGATAGCCCATGGCGTCGGCCAGGGCCTTGGCCTGCTCGGGGGTGTCCACCGCTCCGTCAGAGCCGGGCACCACAGGCACCCCGGCCTGCTGCATCAGCTTACGGGCGGCGGCCTTGTTGCCCATGTTGCGGATGACGTCCCCGGAGGGGCCGATGAAGGTGATGCCCGCCTGAGCACAGGCGTCGGCAAAGTCGGCGTTCTCCGACAAAAAGCCATACCCGGGGTGGAGAGCGTCACAGCCGGTCTGCTTGGCCACGGTGAGAATGGCGTTCATATTTAAGTAACTGTCGGCCGAGCGGGCGGGGCCGATGCAGTAGGCCTCCTCCGCCAGCTGCACGTGGAGGGCGTCGGCGTCCCCCTGGGAGTACACCACCACGGGCTGGATGTTCATCTCCCGGCAGGCCCGGAAGATGCGCACGGCGATCTCGCCCCGGTTGGCAATGAGAATGCGTCGAAACATGCCGCTCACCCTTCCCGGTAGCGAATCAGGTTCTGGCCATAGGACACCAGGTCGCCATCCTGGGCCAGTACCTCCTCCACCACGCAGTCACAGGGGGCCTTGATCTCATTCATGGTCTTCATGGCCTCCACCAGGCACAGCACGTCGCCCTTTTGCACCTTCTGCCCCGGCTTGACGTAGGGCTCTTCCCCGGGGGCGGAGGCGGCATAGAAGGTGCCCACCAGGGGGGCGGTGACAAAGGTGCCCTCTTCCACAAGGTCTGCCATAGCCTCAGGTGTGGGAATGGTGGAAACACCCACCACAGAAGCCATCGGGGCGGCGGCCACCGCCACGTTCTTGCCCAGCTCCAGGGAAAAGTCCTTGCGGGTCACCTTGAGAGTGGTCAGCCCACTCTGGTCAAAACGAGCCATCAGCTCGTAAATTTCTTGATTGGTCATAGCTCCTCCTTTTGGAAAAAAGGCACCGGGGTCCCCGGTGCCATTGCTTTTCCTCTTTCGATTAGCCCTGGTGGCTCTCCAGATAGTTCACCAGGTCGCCCACGGTCTTCATCTGGGGCAGAGCCTCGTCCTCGATGGTCACACCGAAGGCCTCCTCCAGAGCCATGGACAGCTCCACAGCAGCCAGGGAATCGGCGTCCAGGTCCTCAGCCAGACGGGCGTCCATGGTCACCTTGTCGGCGTCACAGTTGAGAGTCTCCACAATGATGTCGCGAATCTGCTCGAAATCCATATTGACAGCTCCTTTAAATTTGTGTTTTTTGAATTTAGTTAAAATTATTTAAGTAAAATAATTTAAGTACATTGTAGCACCATCGCCCTCAAAGTCAAGGGGTGATTTTAAGTTTTACAGATTCATGCAGGTTCCATAAAGTTCGACGTTTTATCATAGTGGAGGTGCACAACAAAAATTCCCAGGTGGGGAAGTTGCTGGTTGCAAACTTCCCCGCCCCCTCTCCCTTTCGCGGAAGATTGCCCTTCTTTTTCTCCTTGGCACAGGCTTGCCAGCCAGGCGGGGACGCTTCCCGCTGGGGGTTCCTTTTGCTCGGTCAAAAGGAACCAAAACCCGCTTAGGGCGTTCCCCCCTAAGTACCCCCCCTGGGGTACGAGGCTGGACCTGCGTCAATCCTATGGTCGGCCCTGGCCCCGGTGGGGTCACATAGATGGCCTGGCAAGTCTATCGAACGCATTTCCTTCTCTGTGAGACTGTACCTCTGTTTCCAGGGCCTCACCCCGGTGTGCGGCGTTTCCGCCGCCGGGAGCCAGGCCTCCGGCAACTGGGAACAGTTGCATTCCAAGGTAAGGCCCTGGCAGTAGAAGGACACACGAACAGAGGAGTAAATACAAACCATAGAACGACAAGTCATCTATGTGACCCCACCAGGCTAAGGGCCGAAATAAGGAGGACGCAGGGACTCCCAGTACCGCGGGGTGGATTCCACAAGGCGGGGAAAGGCCCCGCCTTTGGCGATTCTTTCCCCGATTTCTCATCGCTGAGAAATCGGGCCCAGCGGAGCGTCCCCACGTTGGGGACATTCTCCAGAGAAATTGGAGAAGCAAATTCTTCTTTCTAAGAAAAAGGAGGAAGCACACGGCTTCCTCCTTCTCTTATTCCTCAATGGCAATGTCTACCCCGTTGACCTGCACCCCGTCCTGGGCACGGATCAAAATGTACTTCACCCCGTCAATGACCCGGGTGGACACCAGGTCGCTCTGCTCGGCGGGCAGACGCACCGTCACATCGGCGGCGGCCACCTCCACCTGCTTGGGCTGAATGACGTTGGCGGGGTTGATGGCCGTTTCCTCCCCAAAGGCCTCCTGGAACTTGCGCCCGAACTCCTCGGCGCAGTGGGCGGGCACCCCGCAGGAGCGCAGCACACCCGCCATCTCCCCGTGGTTCAGGGTCAGAGGCTCCGGCTCGTGGCTCTCCTTATGGACCTCCATCATCTCTCGCAGCTGTTGGTGCACCCCTTCCACCACCTCGTAGCTGCCCTGACCCTCCAGGGCCTCGCTGAAAATGGTCTGGAAGGTCTCCTTCTGGGCCTGGGCAGGCATGGGAGGCTGGCAGCGGAACAGCTCGCTCCACATGGCCTCCTGGCTGGCCTTGGTGTCCTTGGTGTAAAAGAGCGCCCCATACAGGTTGGTGCTGCGCTCGTCAAAGGCGGGGAACAAAAAGCCCAGAGCGGGGGGGCTCACCAGGTGGTTCATCTGGCGGTTGTGGAACTCATTCTCCCGCATGTAGTAGCTCAAGGCAGGCTTGGTCTCCTTCACGGGACAGATGGAGCACATAATATAGCGGTACACCTCGTTGCCCCCGTCGTCCTGGCGGCTACCGTCCTTGCCCCGGTAGGGCACGTCGTAGCTGTCCTGAATGAGCAGAATGAGATAGCTGCCCTCCAGCTCCACCGTCTCCACAATGCGGCGGAACAGCTCCTCCACAGCGGCGTCATCCTTCAAGGCGGAGTCCCGCACCGTCATCAGCAGCTTGTGCTCCTCCCCATAGGCCACCTGCTGGGTCTCAAACTCCATGGGCAGCAGGTTCTTCCCCAGCTTGCCCGACAAGGTCTTGCGCAGCACCCCCAAAAACATGTCCCGCTCGTCCTCGCTGAGCATGGACAGGGGCTGGTTGAACTGGGAGACAATGTGTTTGAGTTCATTGACATAACAGCCCCGGATGGAGCCGATGGCATTGCGGTCATCTTTAAAGCGGCGGCGAATTTCGCCGATTTCCTTCTCATTCATGGTGGAATACTCCTTATAACTCGGTATCAACCCCCACAGCGGGGGAATATCAGTATAGCACGCTTCCGCCGCCCCTGGCAAGGAGAGTTGTGAAACATGCACATTGACAAGGGAAAAAAATCTCGTATAATAAAACCCACTGGTGTCATGACACCTGTATGGATAGAAAGAAGGAGGAAATCCCATGTCCAAATTCAAGGAGTTTCTGGCCCGAAAGGACGTTGTCATCTCGGGCAAGCGGTACGGCATTGACGCCCTGGGGGCCATGGCCCAAGGCCTGTTCTGCTCCCTGCTCATCGGTACCATCTTAAATACCTTAGGCAAACAGCTGGGGCTGGAGGTGCTGGTGACGGTGGGGGGCTACGCCTCCGCCATGAGCGGGGCAGCCATGGCCGTGGCCATCGGCTACGCCCTGAAAGCCCCTCCCCTGGTGCTCTTCTCCCTGGTCACCGTGGGCTACGCCGCCAACGCCCTGGGCTCTACCACCCTGGACGGCGGGTCGGGAGCTGGCGGTCCCCTGGCGGTGCTGTTCATCGCCATCATCGCCGCCGAGCTGGGCAAGCTGGTGAGCAAAGAGACCAAAATTGACATTCTGGTCACCCCCCTGGTGACCATTCTGGTGGGTGTGGGCCTGTCCGCCTGGTGGGCCCCCGCCATCGGCACCGCCGCCTCCTCTGTGGGTGACTTCGTGGAGTGGGCCACCGTGCTCCAGCCCTTCTGGATGGGCATTCTGGTGTCTGTGGTCATCGGCGTGGCCCTCACCCTCCCCATCTCCTCGGCAGCCATCTGCGCCGCCATTGGCCTGACCGGACTGGCGGGCGGTGCGGCTGTGGCGGGCTGCTGCGCCAACATGGTGGGCTTTGCCTTCCTCTCCTTCCGGGAAAACCGGTGGGGCGGCCTCATCAGCCAGGGCCTGGGCACCTCCATGCTGCAAATGGGCAACATCGTCCGCAACCCCCGCATCTGGCTGCCCGCCATTTTCACCTCCGCCATCACGGGACCTCTGGCCACCTGCGTGTTCCAATTCCAGATGAATGACCCCGCCGGCGGCGTGGCCTCGGGCATGGGCACCTGCGGCATGGTGGGCCCTATTGGGGTATACGCCGGATGGGTCAACGATGTGGCCAACGGGGTCAAAGCCGCCATCACCGCCATGGACTGGGTGGCCATGGCCCTCATCTGCTTCATCCTCCCCGCCGTGCTCACCTGGGCCTTCGGCCTGCTGCTGCGCCGGATTGGCTGGATTCGGGAGGGAGACCTCACCCTCTCTTGACATTCTCCTCTTCTCCCTGTAACATAAACATATGTTAAGATTTTCACAGAGAGAAAGAAGCGAGAGACCATGGTAGATCCGACTGTTGAGAATAAGCTGCGCTCCCTAGGCCTGATGGGAAACTATCAGGGGTACCACTGTCTGGTGTACAGCGTGCATCTCATTCAGGCCGACGACACCTACCTGGACATGGCCACCAAGCGGCTCTACCCCGAGGTGGCCCGGTTCTTCGGCATGAACCCCGGAGCGGTGGACAGCGCCATGCGCACCGCCATCTCCCTGTGCTGTACCCGGTGCCAGGCCCAGGTCTCCCAGATGTGCGGAGGCAAGGCCCGGCCCACAGTGACGGAATTTCTCCACGGACTGGTGAAGCAACTGGCAGAATGACCCCAGGGTGCGCCTCCCCGATGTTTGGGAGGTGCACCCTTTTTGTACCCCCTTTCGACCCGGTTGTGTTGACTTTTCCACCCCAAGTCTGATACAATACCCCGTAAATCTGAAAACAACGAGGTGTGAACATGGACAAATACAAGCTCTGTGCAGCGGCTCTCTCCGCCGCTCTTCTGGTGGCGCTGCCCGGCTGTACCCTTGGCACTCCCACCCCTACCCCTACGCCCACCCCCACGG
>NZ_NFKG01000013.1:0-68014 GCF_002160275.1 Pseudoflavonifractor sp. An187
TATCTCAGAGTCTTGAATACTCTCTGGTACTACCTTGTACTATTTCAGACTCTTATAGTTTGGCAGAGGCATTCTTCCCTGACAAGTCGCTGCTTGAATTGACGCTTACTGTCATGCAAAGGATACATCGCTATATACAAAGAATACAGCCGAGGGGTGCTTCTAGATGAAGCGCCCCTCGGCTCATGTTATTATTTCCCGTATTTCTCCCGGAGACTCTGGTGTCCCTCCTGATCCCGCCGCCGTAGATCATCTGCCGAGCAGGTCTGCCATTGGGGATCGTCCGTCCCCAGATCTAACTGCATGACTGCTTCCGGATAGTGCATCTCCGGGTCAAAGCCCATGTCCTCGGCCAGCATCCGCTGCCAGGGGGTATTTGCCGGTGGAGCCTGCACTTCATCCACAGTGTAGTCTTCCAGATCGTGCATGGTGTCAATCTTCCGGAGAAATTCCTCCCCAGTCAACTTTCCGTCCAGATAGTCTATTCGAGCCAGTCGAGCATTCTCGCTCCAGGCATCATATTCCATGTAGTCCACGGGAATCAGATCCTGCCGGTTTTCGGGAAGGGCTATGGTGTAGCGCAGCATACGGGCGTACATCCTGTCACGCAGCTGTTTGCAGGCCAGCAAAGCCTCGTCCTGCTCTGCATCCAGGTTGCGCTTGAAGCGAGAACCTCTCTGCTTGCAGGGGAAACCGTCTGTCTCCCGGTCGCAGTAGTGGGTTTCCTTTCTGGTCTTGGGGATGAAGTAGAGCCAGCAGTAGTCACAGCGGGCGATGCGCTGTTTGTCCTGCCGAAAGTACAGGGCAAGCTCCAGCCCCAGCAGAGCAAAGAGAGAATTGACGGCATAGACCTGCCCCTTACTTGGCGTATGGGGCAGCAGGGCAGGATCACATAGGGACTGCAGTTCCGGATAGGTTCCAATCAGCTTCTGGAATCGTTCCTGCTGCGTGGCTCGCTCCATACCATCACAGGCAATCCCCAGTACATTGCGTAAGTACACCTGGGTCCGAACAGGCTCCTCCAAAATCTGAAGCAGCTGCTCTGCAGCCCGGAGGAGGAAGGATGCACTGCCGTCATCCTCTTGCCGCAGGGATTAGTCCAGGAGTTGCTCCAGAACAAAGTACCCCACCGGGTCAACCTCCTGGAGCATACTGGGCAGCAGAAGCGCCTCGGCAACAAAGTCTTCAAAGTCGTCCAGGGATACCTCGAAACACGATTCAAAGAAGGGATGCTGCTCCCGCAACTTTTGGATCTCCCGGCGGTATGGGCGGTAATCAATCTCGGAAGCAGCTATGAGATGCTCAGCGGGAGTTACACAGGGAAGTGCGGTTGTCCTGCCGTCGGCATGGTGCAGGATCACAGACCAAAGATTTTTATCTTCTGCCTTCAGCAGCAATCGGGAAATCCCATCTGCCATCGATCAGCCTCCTCTCAAGATCACTTCCTGATGTAAACTGTTCTTTTTTAATTTTACACTGAACTCAGCCCAAAGGGCAACCGCACCTTGAGAATGAAATACCCATCACCAGAGATGATACTCACCCGGGGAAGTACCGCCATGACACTGTTATAGGAAAAACAGCTGAGCGTGCCAAGGGGAAGCAAAGGCCGTGTAGGTTAAGCAGGGCAGGAACGGGTATGGTGGTGGCCAACCAGAAACATAAAAGACCGCTGAACTGCTGCAACAGTTCAACGGCCCGCTGCGTTTCGGAACACAGCCCAATCTGTGTTCCGTCTATCAGAGGGACCTCCGGAGCGCAAGAAGTTTTTCTCTGCACTTAAAGAGATTGGAGGTATTGCAATGAAACTCTCAACCTGTAAAAGTTACGACGAGCTGCCGCTGTTTCTCAATGCGGAAATAGTGGCAGCTGTATTGGGTGTCTCGTCATCCAGTGCTTATGAGCTGATGCATGAACCTGGTTTTCCTACTCTACGTGTGGGCAGCCGCATGGTGGTTCCGAAAGAAAAGTTCATGCAGTGGGCGGAAGCACAGTCTGGAGGTATGAAATGAAGAAGAGCTGGACCAAGCGTGATCCCATCAAGAACTACTTCCCGGTGCCCAACGAGATATACTCTCTGGGCCTGTCCTCGGATGCCATCTCCATCTACGGGTATCTCCTCAGCCGGGAGGACAGAAAAACCTATCAGTGTCTGGTGAGCTACCGGATGATCTCAGAGGCCATTGGGAAATGCGTAACTACGGTGCGCAAGTATGTGACAGAGCTGGAGGAACGGCAGCTCATCCGCACGGAGCATACATCGGTAGTTGCCAAAGATGGTCGTAACCTTAACGGTCGTCTGCGTTACACCATCCTTCCCATTCAGTTGGTCATAGATGAATTCAACAACCATCAGCTGCAGGTGGCTGAACAGCAGAAGAAGCAGTGGGAGCTGGACAAGAAGAAGGCTGCCCGTGCTGCCAAGGAACGGGACGCAAGCCGGAAGGGGACAGATGCCCCGTGTGGCCGCCTGTGAGCCGCTGTGTGGAACGAGAAGGGGCAGGGGAGACCCCTGCCAAACTAGATAGGATTGAAGCGAATTGGACCCGATTTCAGGGGGGAGGACAAAATGGGCCCCCGCCGAAGCCCAGCGCAAGCGGGTTCGGTGGGGAGAGGAGGAGCAGTGGAATGAGCGAGTTTTCGCCCTTCCGGGCGGAAATGAGAGATATGGAGCTTGCGACGACGAGAAGCAGGAGAAAGACACGACGCTCCTTGAGCGCCGTGACGGCCACAACTGCCCGCAGTGCAGGCAGTTTCAGGCTTTTCAAAGGGCGTTCCTTTTGGCGAAAAATTCAGGGAGGAACGCTCTGTTGGGGACGAGCCTTACAGTCCCAAGGACTTTGAGGCAGTTGTAAAGGGAAAGGAGAATATTATGGTCAAAGGAAAACAGAAAACAACCGTCTTTTTCACCCCTTCTGCGAGGGAGAAAATTGAGGACACCTACCGGAGTGATAACTGCAAGAGCCAGAGCGAGTTCATCGAAAAAGCAGTGGAGTTCTATCTGGGCTATCTGAACACCAAGAATGCCGGTGCATTCCTGCCCGAGGTTCTCTCCACCATACTCATCGGCATCACGGATGACTTCGCACAGCGCATGGGCAGGTATCTCTACAAGGTGGCGGTGGAACAAAATCTGTGCAATCACATTCTGGCATCAGACACCGACATGGATCAGCGAACCTATGAGCTTATGCGTGGCCGGAGTGTGCGGGAGGTGAACAGCACCAACGGCCGCATTAGCTTCAAGGAAGTCCTGGACTTCCAGAAGTCGGTGTGATTCATGTGAGTGTATGAAAATCTGATGTGCAATACAAAGATAAAAGCCCTTGCCAGCCGCAGAATCTTTCTGAAAGAATTTCAAATAAGGGCTGGATATTGCAAAACGGTTGGGGTATTGTGTGTTGCTGATAAGGAGGCGGCACACATGAACGACTACATGAGAGCATTGCACCAGCACTTCTTCCAAAAGCCCAATCTCGCAGAGCTGGAGATGGAGATTGAAACTGCCCGCCAAGACGTGCGGGACTGGCTGGACAAGGCCCAGCGGCGCAGGCTCATGGACTTGGTGGATGGGCAAGCCCTGCTGCGGGAGGCCATCGCCCTGGCCAGCTTCACCGCAGGGTTCAAACTGGCCTGGGGAATTGCAAAAGAACTGGAGGCGGATGGTCTGCACCCTCTGGATGAGGGGGAGGCAGACTGCATCCACCCAAGCATAGGAAAGGAGGGGTAATCAAGATGACAAATTGGATTCCCGTTCAACGGTGCCAGTACTGTGGGTGCGAGGATATCGGGCTTGACTGGCAACACGGCGAGGCACTGGTCACATTCAAGAAACACGGTATGATGGGCAACCGACTGCAGTACTTGATCTGTCGTCGGTGCGGTGCTGTGCTCTATCAGTGCGTGGCAGAGCCATACAGGTTTCCTCCTGTGAAGTAGGCCACACAACAAATGAAACTGAACTACTGGAGGTGAAACAACATGGCAAAGAGACGACCATCCGGGGACGGCATGGTGCGCAAGCGGGACGATGGCCGCTGGGAGGGCCGCATTGTGGTGGGCCACAAGCAAAACGGAGAGCCCATTTTCCGATATGTGCTGGGAAAGACGCAGAAGGAATTGCTGGCCAAGCTCCACCGGGACATGGAACTCTACCAGGACGCACAGCTCACCGAGGACAGCCGCATGACCCTGTGCCAGTGGCTGGACCGCTGGATGGAGGAATACGGGGCCGTCACTCTGCGGCCCAACACACTGCGCAGCTACGAGCAGTACATCCGGTGCTACATCGATCCCTATCTGGGTGGCAAGATCATCTCCCGCATCACCCGAATGGACATTCAGAAGCTGTACCGGAAGTTGAAAAAGGAGGGGCGGGTTCACGACCACCCAGAGCACGGACACGAACTGTCGGACACCATGGTGCTCCGTATCCACGCCATGCTCCACCGCTGTCTCAAGGATGCGGAGCAGGAGCACATCATCGCCTACAACCCCACGGACGGAGCCAAGCTGCCCAAGAGCAACTACAAACCCAAGCAGGTCCTGGATCGGGAGCAGATTGACACCTTCCTGGCGGCAGTAGACAAAAACGAAGTCTGGCGGGACTTCTTCTACACGGAGTTGACCACCGGCCTGCGCCGGGGTGAGATCTGCGGCCTCATGTGGCGGGACTTCGATGAAACCGCCGGGACGCTGAAAATTCTCCGCTCGGTGCATGTGCCAAAGCGGGGCGAGCTGGAGATCGGCGAAACCAAAACCAGTCAGGGCAGGCGCACCATCCGACTGCCGCCCAGCACCGTCCAGCGTCTGAAAGAGCGGAAGAAACACGCCATCAGCCAGTGGATCTTCCCGGAACCTCTGGCCCCGGAGAAGCCGGTGCGCCCCAGTGCCGCCTACTACTGGATGAAGGTGATGCTGAAGGAAGCGGGACTGCCCCACATTCGCTTCCACGATTTGCGCCACCCTTATGTCAAGTCCACGACAAAAAAATATTTATTTTTTCTTGTCCCCACAATCCAGCTTTCTTGATAGGAATTTTGCCGCCTCCCGTTTCTGTTCGGCGGCAAAAAACGCATGAAGTCGCTCCTTTTCTTCCGGCAGCATACACCCAAAAGTTGTGCCGCCTTTTCTGCAATAAAACGCAATCCGCATAATCAATCCCTTTCCCTCATTTGTGAGTTGTCAAGCTGTCCCTTATCTTAAAGGCAATATCTACCCGTTTATCAGGATAAACATAAATCTTATCAATCAGAAGATCAACTAATTCCGACGTCAGCCCATCGCTTTCCGTCAGCATCCGGGAAATATCCATCTGCTGGCGCTGGTGCTGCCGTTCTTCCTGTTTGGCTTCAAGACGGGCCATGACAACCGCTTTGGTATTCTGTACTTCCAACAGTTTTTCACTGATCTGCTCTTTTTGATCCTTGTATTCCGGGAGCGGAATCCTGCCGGAAACAAGAGCTTCATACAGTTTCCGCTTTTCTTCCTGCAGTTCAAAAATCTGTCGGTCAAAGTCAGCTTGACGTAAAGCAACGGTATCTACCTTACGGAGATCCTCTAAGCTGTCAATACCGAAAGCTACCTGAAACTGTTTGCATAGCAATTCATATACAAGCTGATTCAGTTCTTTTTCCCGGATATGAATGTTATAGCAGTCAAGTGAAGGAATCGTGCTGGAAAAGCGACACCGGTAAGATGTCCCATTTGCCAGGTGCAGGGCATGTTTACAGCATCCGCAGATAACCTTCCCACGCAGGAGATAGTCGTGTTTTTTCCTATTTGGAATCTTAAAACGCTGAATAGAGGCATTGGCTTTTGAAAAGATTTCCTCATTCACCAGCGGTATATGATGGTCCGGTATTTTGATCCAGTCGCTTTCCGCTTTGCTCCGCATCTTGTGGCCGCCGATTTCTGTAACCTCTCTTTTGCCAATCACATAAGTGCCCATATATCGTTCGTCAGCAAGAATCCGAAGCACCGTAGAATTGCACCACATTCCGTGAGTTCTTGAAACATCGTGTGTCTTAATCCCTTTTCGGGCCTTATGCTCTCCGGGTGTGGGAATCTGCTGACGGGAAAGTTCCCGCGCAATATCGGTTGCGTTCATGCCATTTACGGCATACTCAAAAATTTTCTGTACTACTTCGGAAGTCTCCGGGTCCGGCACCATCCGTCCGTTTTCCCCTTTGCGATAACCGTAAGGGCAAATTTTACTTTGGTATTCGCCCCGCTGGAACTTCAGGTATTTGGCCGTTTTGGTCTTTACCGACATATCACGGCTATAATACTCACTGATTAAATACTTGAAGGCGACTTCCATACCTCCGGTATCACCTTTTAACTTTTGGGTGTCAAAATCATCATTGACAGAGATAAAGCGGGTATGAAACAGCGGAAATACCCGCTCGATAAAATAGCCGGTTTCCAAACTGTTGCGGCCAAACCGAGAAAAATCTTTTACCATGATACAGTCAATCCGATTGGCCCGTACCAGGTCAAGTAATTCCTGCACCGCAGGGCGCTCGAAGTTTGCCCCGCTGTACCCGTTATCTACAAATTCCGTAAGTTCCGCATTAGCATATTCCGGCAGTTCAGAGGCATATTCCCGAAGGATGTTTCTCTGGCTGGAAATACTCATACTGTCTGTTTTTGCGTCCTCCAAAGAGAGACGGATGTAAAGAGCAATCCTGTACTTCTTCATTCTGCCTCCGCCTCCTTAAACGCCTCAAATTCTGCGCGGAACGTGAATTTTACATCTACCTGTTTATCCGGGTAGACTGTGATCCGCTCAATCAACCGCTCAATGAGGGCGGCAGTCAGGACGCCTCCGCTCAAAAGTTCCTGTTCGTCTTTTTCCAGATCTTTGCACTTTTCAGCCTGCTTCTGGCGGACATCAGCCTGCTTTTCGTAAAAAGCAAGCTCCTTTTGCGCTGCCTGTATCTGCTTTTCATAGGTCGCTTTCAAGTCGAAGTATTCTTCACTGTCAATCGCACCGTTCATCAGATTTTCATAAAGAGTCTGCAAAAGCTCACGGCTTTGATTAAACTGCAGCTTTGCCCGGTTGACTTTCTCACGGGAAGCAGCTTCTTTTTCGTGCTTTTGCATGTTGTCTTTCAGAAGCAGCGCGTAATCCCCCAGGACGGCGGCAAGTTCCCTTTTAAGAATATCCAGTATCGTTGCGATCAGCTCGGTTTCGCTGATGGAAACGCCAGTGCATTTATCTTTATGTACCCTGGTAGGGGTCAGGCAGTGGAAGCGATATGAACCATTGCATTGTTGGCGCTGCCGATGCAGGCTTCTCCCGCAGTCTCCACAGAAGATACGCCCCTTAAAAATATTGGGCGTGTATGGGATAACCGGGTGCTTCTTGCTTTCCTCGGCCACTTCTGCCCGGTACTTCTGAACGGCATCGAAAATCTCTTTGGAAACGATAGGCTCATGGGTTCCAGTAACGACAATCAGGTTTTCCTCGCCTGCGGGCACCTGCCGGTGAAGGACCGTTTTTGTTCGCCCTTGCACCATGTCGCCGGTATATTTATCCTCCTTCAAAATCTTGGCAACTGTCCAGGTCTGCCAGTAGCCGCGCCCTGCTAACGCCTGATGGGTGATCTCCCCGGTTTGCATCTTATACATTCCGGGAGAAGGGTAGTTTCCTTCATTGAGCAGAAGCACAATCCGGTTGAGGGGGACTTTTTCATAAGCCCACTGGAAAATCTGGCGTACCACAGGAGCCGCCACCGGATCAATAATCAATTTGTGGCAGTCATCAGGGTCTTTCATATATCCAAATGGCGCCCTGCCACCCACATACTTGCCCTCTTTCATATCTTGACGGGCCTGGGCCTTTATCTTACGTCCTATGTCCAGAGCATAGGCTTCGTTAATCATATTTTTCAGCGGAAGGATAATACCGCCGTGGAGATTATCAGGATTTTCAGAATCAAATTGATCCGTAACGCTGATGAACCGGACATTATGGGAAGGGAAATACCGCTCAATGTAATATCCCGTGTCAATGGCATTGCGTCCCAGGCGTGAAAGGTCTTTGACAATCACACAGCCTACTTTGCCGGATTCAATATCCGAAAGCATCCGTTGGAAGCCGTCACGGTTAAAATTCGTTCCTGTTGCTCCATTGTCGATATAAATGTCATAAAGACGCAGTTCAGGTTTTCCCAATAGGAATTTTTCGAGAACCAGCTTTTGCGTTTCGATAGAATTTCCACGTTTATTGTTATCCTCCACAGACAGCCGGATATACAGCGCCGTGCTGATAAACGGGGAAGCAGGCATGGCAGCCTGCGCCATAGTATGTTTCCTGCTCTTTCTCGCCATTTCAGACCACCATCCTTTCCTGTACCGGCGTAATCAGGGCGAGGGCTTTTTCATATTCGTCCTGATAATTAAATTGAATCTGCAATTCGTCTTTCCCCAGCACTGTAATCACCTGCACAAGTTGGATCACCGCCTTGCGGTCCAGTTCTTCCAGATCGGAAAAACGCCTGAAATTCTCAATCCAGCGATTCCGCTCACTCCGGTTTTCCATTACATCGGTCCGTTTTTCCTTAAGGGCAGCAACCGCCTGTTCCAGTTGGGTGATACGGGCGCTGTAACTGCTTTTGTTATAAAGGAACTCCGACTTGTCCAGAAAGCCGTTTACCATGCTCTCATACAGTTTCATCTTATATTGACGAATCTGCTCCAACTGCTGCTCATTCTGGGCGATCTGCCGCGAATACTCCTTGATAAGTTCACGGTTGATACGGCTCTGGTCTATGCCGGATAAGATTTCATCCAGAGAGACTACATTGGCAATAAACCCTTTCAGGCTGTCCCGCACGCACTCCATCAGCTCATGTTCCTTTACCATGACCGGATGGGCGCAGCCGTTCTTCTTTCCGGTGGGACAATAGTAATAGTGATATTCTTTGTCTTTGTAGCGGTTCGTTTTGCGTACCATCCGGCTGCCGCAGCAACCGCAGACCAGTATGCCGGAAAACAGATAGACTTTATCTTTTTGGGGAGATGTACGGGTGTCCAGGTTGCGAATCCTTTGCACCAGGTCAAAATCGTTCCGATCAACAATGGCTTCGTGAGCATTTTCCACGCGAACCCACTCGGAGGAAGGGCGGCTCTCCATTTCTTTCAGTTTGAAGTGCTGGGAACCCTTTCGGCCCTGGACCAGCGTACCGGTATAGGTTTCATCCTGCAAGATCCGGGTGACAGTATTTGCCGACCACCGGCAATCCTTCCGGTCTGTATAGCCTTTCTTGGCATGGGGAAGGCCATAATACTTTTTATATGCCAAAGGAGAGAGCGTACCCAGCCGGTTCAGCTCATTCGCGATGGCGTAGGGGCTGAATCCTTCCAGGCGCATCCTGAAAATGCTCCGCACCACCTGGGCAGCATATTCGTCTACTACAAGAAGATTATGGTTATCTTCGGATTTACGATAGCCGTAAACCGGGAAAGCTCCAACGAAATCCCCATTCTTACGCTTAGTTTCCAGGGAACTTCTCGTCTTAATGGAAATATCCCGTGCATAGGCTTCATTCATAATGTTCTTTACTGATACAGTCAGGTCATCGCCTGCGCTCTCATTGAGAGTATCGATATTGTCATTGATGGCAATAAACCTCACGCCATAGGCCGGAAAGACACGGCGCATATAGCGGCCAGTCTCAATATACTCACGGCCAAGACGGGAAAGGTCTTTGACGATGACACAGTTAATCTTTCCCTCCATGATGTCATCCATCATTTCTTTAAAAGCCGGACGGTCAAAGATAACCCCGCTGTACCCATCGTCTACCTTTTCGGAAACCAGCTCGATTTCCGGGTGACGGCTCACGAAATCTTCGATCAGCTTTCGTTGATTGCCGACACTGTTGCTTTCATTTGATTTGTCATCCGTATAAGATAAGCGGATATATTTGGCAGCTTTATAAACCTGCATAGAAAAACACTCCTTTCATCACGGAAAAATCCCCGCAATTCAAGGAGTGCAGTCTGCGTATCAGTATTCAATTCCTTTTCCATGTTTATTATAACGCTCCATGCGGGAAAAATCAGCCCCCAAAATAAAAAATATCAATAATTTTCAGCGTAGGATTCCGCGGAGGCATTCTTCCAGGGTAGCGCCTCCCTGGGAAAAACTTGCCCTGACAACAAATCCGCCGCATTTGAAATGATACGGGTCCCGGATCTGCCGGACAAACTCGGCAATCCTTTCTTCCCGCGGCAGGTCCTTATTGACAGATACATCCCGGATGTCGGCAAGTCTGTCTGCTTCCGGGGTATGTATGACCGTATAGGCCGGTGTTTGAGTCATAACAACAGCTCCTTTCTTTTCATACTGGATCATCAAAATCACATGAATAAGGCCGGACACACGAAAAGAGCGGCCCGGCCTCATGGTATCTGATTTCGATTTTATAAGAATCCATGCCGCTGCTCGAAAATCAAAACAACGGCATGGATGTTTTCTTGGTAACTTGCCGTATTTGCCACGCCCCCCGGCAGGCCCTTTTCCGGGCCGGGGATGCCACAGGCTGCGGCCAGCTTTACCGCATCATAGCCCTGCTCGTGCCGTCGCTTCGCCAGAGCTAACGAACACAGAAGGGACTCCCCCCAAGTCTTTGACGGGTCGTGAGAAAGTATCATTATACCCTGTATCAGTCATCGCGTCTGGCCTGCCACAGCCAGATCAATGGATAGCGTAGATCGCTCGGACGGCTGGGCTTCATCACCTCCTTAAAGCCGCCTGTCATCGCGCCGCTCCATTTGCCGCTCGGAATACAGGGAAAGTACCTATGGCACCGTATATGCAGTTTTCAAGGTCCAGATGAAGGATTGGGAGCTTGTCTGCATATACAGGTGGGTGTGGCACCGTTGAAGGTTCTCACTCACCGAAATGGCATTGTCCCAAAAAATTGTCCTTCTATAAGTCGTGACATTTTCGGGGGTACATTTATAGGGGGTTTAGAAATTTTCTTCTAAAATTTTTTCCAGACGCCGAAGTCCGCGCCGAATACTTTCATGGACAGCATGGAGAGAAACACCTTCCATCTTGGCAATATCCATCAGGGTAATGCCGAGAATATAGTGAGCGTACACACGCTGGCGTTGTTTCTCTGGCAATGAAGAAATCGCCTGGTACAGCCGTTCTTCCTCCAGGTGCCTTTCTACGATCTCCTGCAGCGTTGGGGTAAAAAGAACAGCTTCGCGTTCAATATCATCCCCATAATCAAGAGAAAGGAATGCCTTATGCCGGTATGTACGGCGGCGATATGCCACTTCTTTCCGCTGATATTCTACCAGCACATCCACAACCTCATCGGGCAGGCTGATAAACAGATCCGTTTTATATATTTCCGGGTAAAATTCCCGCAGATTGATTTCTTTCATGGTAATCCTCCAATTTCGATTTTTGAGTGGGTTAATGGACAAATCGAAATCAGAGGGGCGGTGATCTACACCGTACAGGTCCGGCGGCAGGCTTGTCCTGCGCCTTATCTGTAAAAAAGAGCGCCCACCGTACAGCGGTAAGCGGCGCCTGTCGTATTCCGTCACCATCTGACGGAGCAGAATGGAAAATGCAAAATCCTGTCGAATGGAAAAACCCCGCAATCCATCGCAGGATTACGGGGTTTAAATCTCTTTTATATGATCGGCTATGTCGAGGCCGGTATTCTGACCTCGGCAGCATTTTCCATGCCCTCCTTTAGTGAAGGAGAGCAGAGTTACCTATTATGTCCACCTCCCTCATTTTGGGGCATTATATAGGGATAAATGCTATAATTCTTCCAGAAGCGTCATGGTTTTACTGAATTTAATCAACAACACATGACAAAATCAGGTATTATCCACACAACAGAAAAAAGAAAACTTAAGGGTGCGGCAGAAATACCGCACCCTTTCTATATTTCAAATTTGTAGCCTACACCATAGACGCTTTTTACATAATCCGGCAAGTCGGGGGCAACCCGGAGTTTCTTTCGCAAGTTGCTTATGTGGTTGTTGATCGCTTTCCGGGAATAGTAGGAATAATCCTCGTGCCATACCAGATCCAGGAGCATTTCATAAGTGAACACCCGCTTTGGATTCAGTATGAGCAAAGCAAAGATTTCAAATTCCTTGACCGTTAGCGGAATTATCTGGCTCCGTACAGTAACAAGGCGCTGCTCTAAGCAGAAATATAAAGCACCTTCCCGGATTTCTGTCAACGGCTGATCTGCCTGCGGAGGAATAAAATACTGGCCTCGAAGAAGTGTTAAGTATGGGACATCAGCCGGAATATTGCCAGCCTCATAGTCACGAACAAACTGAGCCAGCTCCTTCTTTTGACTGGCAGAAAGCAGAGCAAACAGCTTTTCACCGATCTGCTTGCCGGAATCTTGTAAATCCAATACGGCTAATTTCCCATGTTGTCACCACCTCCTTAATTTCTAAACAATAAAAAATGTTCGCTTATTGATACCTTTCATGTTAGGCCGCCAAATTTCACTTAACGCGCCGCCTCTTTTGGTATAAAGATTGCCAGTATAATGTAAAGCATCAGCCCGCTACCATACACCATAATCAATAGGGCGCAGATAATACGCACAATCTTCGGAGAAAGGCCGAAATATTCAGCAATACCCCCACAGACACCGGCAATCCACCGATTATCTCTTGATCTACGAAGTTTATTTGCCATGATATTTTTTCTCCTTTCCGCTGCGTTGGTGACATACCAATATGAGCGCAGCCAAACAGCCGCATAATAGCAACACAAATAGGCTTTCAAACAGATTGGTGGTTGTCGTCTCATAATACCCCGCTACCCCCAGCAAGGCAGTAATGGGATAAAATGTTTTCGTCAGGCTGGACATACTCATAAACAGCCCGGCGAAAGAATAAATTTCTGCCAGCAGCAAAGCCAGCCAATAGCTCTTTTTGGTATAGGACACTAACGCAATAATTGGAGATACCGCTAAAAAGACACCAATGCCCTCTAACAGATAACTCTTAAAAAAGGATAGTACCATTCCCACAGATAGATCGGTATGATGCAATAATAATTCTACGGAAAAGGTAATTGCAAAAAGCAATAAATAAATCAAAATGCTAATTGCAAAGGTCACAATCATTTTTGCTGCGGTCAATGTAGTTTCATTCACGGGGATCAGCAACAATGATTTCAAGGTGTCGTCTTGTTCCTCCCGGCAAATCATATAACTTCCGAGCATTGCAACGATGGCAGGCAGAACAAACATGGTAGCCCACGGTTGTACCATTGTCATGTACCAGCCTGCGTCACTCAAATAAAACCCATCAACGGTTGTTTCCCGTCCCGCTACCAGCACAATGACCGCAATCAATACAGTTGCAAAGACAGTAAGCAAGATGATACTGGAACGGCGAAGTTTTCTCCATTCCGCCCAAAGCATTTTTCGCATCAAATCACCTCACTTTCTCTTGCGAAGCGAAAAAGCAGCAAACAGCACAGACAGCGCATCCCAAATAAAGATACAGAACAACGCCAACGGGACATTGATATTCTGTGCGAAAGCAAGTCCCTGAATATTTCCGCTTCTTGCAATGATAACGGAAATGCTGGACACAGGATGCAGGTACATACTGATTGACGTGATAAAAAAGCCGAGAAATACATAAAGCAGCGTCATGCAAACGGGAAAAATATAGCCCTTTTTTGAAGCGGCAAGGGCTAAAATCGGCATAACAGCAAAAGCGGTCAATACGCCAATCTCCAAACACCTTTCTGCCAAAAATCCAACACTCTGCCACTCAAAAGCGACAAATCCGGGCAAAACACTGAATAGAACCGTAGCCACCGCCGAAATCAGCATGAAAACAATGGAATAGATCAACACAACAATAAACTTGCTGAAAAAATAACCCATTTTACTGACAGGGACAATCCAAAGCTGTTTGAGCATATCATAGCGGTTTTCATCGTGCATCAGCACAACACAAAATACGCCCAGCACAAAGGGAAGGATGATAAAGGGGGTATATCCAAAGGCGGCCAGCTTGTAAAACGCTACCGGGTCAATACCGTTCGCCTCAAAATAGTTGTAATAGATAAAAGAGAAAAACGGCATGATAAACGCAGCCAGCAGCATAAACCAAATCATTTTCTTGCGCCGCAGTTTCAAAAATTCTGTCTGAACCAAATTAAGCAATTCCCTCACCCCCCGTAATTCTTTTGAAATAGTCCTCCAAAGTATCATTACAGAGCTGGGAACTGATAACGGACACATCGTGCATAACAAGAGCTTTGTTGACTGCTCCCATATCCAGAGAAGTGTCATAGATACATAATGTGTGCCCATCGTACATATCAAAATTGGTCACATGAAATTCCTGCTCCAAAATCAGCATGGCCTTTGGCATATCACTTATCCGAAGCAGAACATACTTCCGATTTTTCTTTTCTAACGCTTTCATGGTATTTTCTACCAGCAAGGTTCCGTGGTCGATAATACCAATATCATCCGCCAGAAGCGAAATTTCAGAAAGGATATGACTGGAAATCAAAATCGTTTTTCCACGTTCCGCGCTTAAATGTTTGATAAAGTCCCGCATTTCCGCAATGCCAATGGGGTCAAGTCCGTTGGTCGGTTCATCGAGGATTAAAAGTTCCGGGTCATGCAGAATTGCATTGGCAATGCCGAGCCGCTGCTTCATTCCCAGCGAATACTTGCTGAACAGCTTTTTATCTTTGTATGGTAGTCCCACCACTTTCAAAGCGTTTTTAACGGCGTTGGGGGCAGCAGTACCACGCAGCCTTGCGAAAATTTCAAGGTTCTCTGTTCCGGTTAGATTAGGATAGAACCCCGGCGTTTCAATAATTGCGCCAATGCGGGGATAAATACGTTTCTCATGGCCTTTGATGTTCTGTCCGAACACATCTACCTCGCCGGAAGTAATAGATGTCAGACCTAAAATCATCTTCATAATGGTGGTTTTTCCAGCTCCATTACGTCCCAGCAACCCATATATGCGCCCTTTCTTCACATGAAGATTAACGTCTTTCACGGCAGCCTGATCCCCGTAAGTTTTTGTTAGTTGTTTTGTTTCGATCAGATAATCGCTCATACTTATTTCCTCACTTTCCGGGCTGTAATGCCGCGATATAATACCGGCATCTCCAACCACAAGGCCAGTATAAAACACAAACCTTGCCATAACCTTGCCGAGATAAAATTTTTTCAAAAAAAGCTCTGCGAAATCACAGAGCTTTCGGAAGTATAATGGTAAATGTTGTTCCCGCTTCGGGAATACTGTCTGCTGTGATGGTGCCTTTATGGGCGTTCACCAGTTCTTTTGCAATGGAGAGGCCCAGCCCGTTCCCTCTGGCAGACCTGGAGTGGTCGCATTGATACATCCGTTCAAAGATATGGGGAAGATCTGCGTCAGAAATCCCTTTCCCGTTATCCGCCACCATGATTTTTGCCTGCTGCTCCGTTTCGGTCACGGTCAGGGTCACTTGTCTTGCGCCGCTGTGCGTCAGGATATTTTGCAGCAGATTATTGAGAATACGGGTGTAGGCGGTAGGGTCAACCCTCGTCATGTATTCTGTTTCGGGTATCTCAATTTCATAGGTGAGATCGTGGCTTTCCAGCAGCGGCACCCAGTCGGCCATGATGTCGCGGGAAAGTTCATTCAGGTCGCAGACTTCAAAATGAAAAATCTGTTCCCCGGCGTCCAGCTTCACCCATTCAAACAGGGCGGTCACAAAGTCTTTCAGGTAGTGGGCTTTTTCCATAGCCACCCGGATATATTCTTCTTGCTCGGCCCCTGTCACCATCTTGCTTTCCACGGCCTCCAAATAGCCTACAAGAGAAGCAAGAGGGGTTTTCACATCATGGGAAAGACTTGTCATCAGCCGCTTGTACGCCTGTTCAGACTGCTTTTGCTGGATCAGACGTGATTGGTTACTCATGGCGATCTCGTTGATGTCGTAGCAAATTTGTTTCGTCAGGTCACTTTCCCGTGCCAGCACACGGCGGTTCATGTTTCCGTCCTTTATATCCATCAGGGCATCTTTAATAAGGGAAAGCTGCCCCCGGACACGGTGAAGTTTTGCCAAAAGCCAGCCAATTACCAGCAGGGCAATCAATAGGGCCAGCAGCAGATAAAGATTTAACTCCATGCTCATGCCTCCTTATTGAACCGATACCCCACACCCCGGACGGTTTGGATATAAAACGGCTGTTCTGGATTTGGCTCAATCTTCTTCCGTAGTTTACTGATAAAGGCCATGATATTGTTATCGTCAAAGTCGTATTCTTCCGTCCATACCTGCGTGTAAAGTTGCTTTTTTGTAAATACCCGTCCCTTATTGGACGCCAAAACCAGAAGCAAATCAAATTCCTTGCCGGTTAGCTCTACCGGGATATTTTGGACAGTCACCATCCGATTGACTTTATCAATCACCATATCTTTCAGAAGCATGGTGGCGGCCTCGTTCCCGGTCACGGGATTTAGGGTGGTGTAGCGCCGGATTAGGGAATTGACGCGGGCCATCAGCTCGTTAATGCTGAAAGGTTTTGTCAGGTAATCGTCCGCCCCCAGCCGCAGGCCGGAAACCTTATCTTCCTCGTCGCTTTTGGCGGTCAGCATCAGCACCGGCACATTATTTTTCTCCCGGATTTTCTGCAATACCTGAAAGCCGTCCATACCCGGCATCATCACATCCAGAATAATCAGGCAATAGGTGTCTTTGTTTTCTTTCAGCAGCCGTAAGCCCTCTAAACCGCCATGCGCCACCGCCGCAGACAAATTTTCCTGTTCCACACATTTTTTCATCAAGGCACAAAGTTCCTTATCATCGTCTATAATCAAAACACTATTCATGTTTCAAAGCCCTCCCTTGCTTTGTCCTGCCGTCCACTGGCTTTTTGGCATCTTTGGGGATTAACCATAGTGTTGCCATTTTCAACGCGCCGGGAAAACGGCCGTCAACACAGTAATAGTTTATTTGACGGGCCGAAACGCCCCATTTTTCGCTGGCTTCTTTAATCGTCATATAGTCCATACCTTCACCTCCAACATAATTCATTATATTTCTTTCTCTCGAAGAATACAATATGTGGAATGTAAATAATAGCGGATAGGGATAGGTAAAATGGCATACCGGTCAACAATACATGACAAAATCAGGCATTATCCACACAGCAGAAAAAGCGAAAATTTAAGGGTGCGGCAGAAATACCGCACCCTTTCTATACATCAAATTTATAACCTACACCATAGACACTTTTCACATAATCCGGCAAACCAGGCGCAACCCGGAGCTTCTTTCTCAGGTTGCTTATGTGGTTGTTGATTGCTTTCCGGGAATAGTAGGAATAATCCTCATGCCATACCAGATCCAGGAGCATTTCATAAGTGAACACCCGCTTTGGGTTCAGTATGAGCAAAGCGAAGATTTCAAATTCCTTGACCGTCAGCGGAATTACCTGACTCCGCACGGTAACAAGGCGCTGTTCCAAGCAGAAATACAAATCACCTTCCCGGATTTCCGTCAATGGCTGATCTGCCTGCGGAGGGATAAAATACTGGCCTCGAAGAAGTGTTAAGTATGGGACATCAGCCAGAATATTGCCAGCCTCATAGTCACGAACAAACTGAGCCAGCTCCTTCTTTTGGCAGGGAGAAAGCAGAGCAAATAGCTTTTCACCAATCTGCCTGCCGGAATCTTTTAAATCCAGTACGGCTAATTTCCCATGTTATCACCACCTCCTTAGTCCTCTAAAGCATCTTTCAGTTTTTGAAAAGATTCATTGCTAATAACATGTTCAATCCGGCAGGCGTCGGCCTCCGCTGTCCTGGGGTCAACGCCTGCTGCGATAAGCTGCTCGGTAAAAAAGCAATGGCGCTCGTAGATTTTTTCGGCAACCTCGCGGCCAACATCGGTCAGATGGAGAAAATGATCTTCGTCCATCGTGAGAAAGCCGCCGTCCCGCAAGGTAGCCACTGCATGGCACACGCTGGGCTTTGACACCTCCATGTGCCGGGCCACATCTACGGATCGCACCATACCGAGTTTCTTTTGGAGAACAAGGATGGTTTCCAGATAGTCCTCCCCGGACGCATGAAGTTTCATAAATATTTCTCCTAATTGATTTGCCAACCGGCTGTGGTCTGCTGAATATCCCACAAATGCCGATATAGACCATGATTATCCATTAGTTCTTTATGTGTACCTACTTCTTTTACCTCGCCCTGATCCAATACAATGATTTGATCTGCTCCAGCAATCGTTTTCAATTTATGGGCGATCATTACCACAGTACGGTCTTTCACGAGTTCTTCGATGGCTTGCTGAACCTCCACTTCATTTTCCGGATCAAGGGAGGAAGTTGCTTCATCTAACAGCAGCACAGGGGCATCTTTCAAAATTGCGCGGGCGATAGAAATCCGTTGTTTCTCGCCGCCTGACAATGTGGAGCCGCCTTCGCCAACCATTGTGTCATAGCCATCTGGCAGAGCCATAATGAAATCGTGACAATGGGCCAGTTTTGCGGCTGCTTCAATTTCTTCCTGCGTGGCATTTTCCCGGCCATAGCGGATGTTGTTGCCGATGGTATCCTGGAACAAATATACATCCTGAAAGACCACAGATATTTTAGACATCAGTTTTTCCGGGTCAACCGTCTTTTCGTCAACACCTCCAAAACGAACAATACCATTCTGTGGATCATAGAACCGGGCAATCAGCCGTAGCATTGTACTTTTTCCGCTGCCAGAAGGTCCGACAATCGCTGTCATAGTTCCTTTCGGGAAACTCGCATTGACATTGTGAAGGACAACATCCTCCCCATAACCGAAGGTGACATTTTCAAAGATAACATCGTGATCCTTCGGGGCTTCTCCTTCGCCCTGCATGGTTGGTTCTTCCAGTAAATCTACAATGCGCTTTCCCGCCGCAGCCTGATAAGTAAATACAGGGAGCTGAGTAATTGCGCTCACCAACGGATCAAATACACGGGAACCGACTAAAAGGAAGATGATAAACATTGGCAGTTCCAGAGTTCCTCCCAGAAGCAGATAAGTACCGGCCATTGTAATCATGGAAAGCCCGATCTGTAAAAACGCAACTGCTATCAGATAAAACGGGCCAGACACACCTTCCAGCTTAATGCTTTCTTTCATAAAATTGTAGAACGCCCGCTCCAGCTTTTTGAAATTCGCCCCCCGCAGGTTATATGCTTTTATTACCTTCATTCCGGTCAGATATTCCTGCAAGCGGTTCGTTTGTTCAATTCTTGCTTTTGTATGTGCAGCACCGCGCTTGCGGTCAATCACACGGACACCCCAAAGGATTAAGAAGGTCACAGGAAGTCCGGCAAACATAGCCAGTGCCATACGCCAATCAGCAAAAGCCATTCCGAACAAAGCCAGAAATGCGACGATGATACCACTGATAAGCTGCGGCAAAATGTGGGTAACGCCTTCCTCAATCTGGCTAAAATCATTCATCATGGTATTTCCCAATTCGCCGGAGTCCTTGCTCATTAGAAAACCTAAAGGCAATTTGCGGATATGCTCTGCGAGGCGGATACGCCCGTCCGCGCTGGTTGCGTAACCGTCATGGAAGGTAGCATGAGTAGCCTTGCGCTCCAAAAGATATACCACAACGGAAGTCGCTAAAATACCTCCCCATGAAAGCCATAAAGTCTTAATATCCAGCGAACCGGCATCCCCGGCAAAGAAGGAATATATCGTGATAACAAACAGTGCCAGGAACATAAAAGAAAACAGATTTATATTGGTAACAACCGTCCAGATCACCGGCTTTTTCAGTTTCTTTGGATTTCCCGCCGTCACCTGATAAATAGGATTTGTCTTTTTCATGCCTTTGCCACCTCCTTATCTGTTCCTTTTTTCAGTTCCCAATCGGACGAAGCTGTGTAGGCCGCCCACATCTTATGATAGGTTCTTTCATTTGCCAGAAGTTGGTCATGGGTTCCTGTTTCTTCTATTTTTCCATGATTGATGACCATAATCTTATTGGCGTTCCGAATGGTCATCAGCCGGTGAGCAATAATCAATACTGTCTTGTTTTTAATCAGTTCTTGTAATGCCAACTGCATTTGAAATTCATTCTCTGGATCAGCATAGGCGGTTGCTTCATCAAGAATCAGGATCGGAGCATTTTTCAAGATCGCTCTTGCCACAGAAACACGTTGTTCCTCGCCTCCTGATAGATAAACACCGCCTTCCCCGATTAAGGTATCGTAACCCTGGGGCAGCTTCTCAATAAACTCATGGCATTGTGCTGCCCTTGCCGCCGCATAGACTTCTTCTCTTGTAGCGCCGGGTTTTCCTACAGCAATGTTGTTATAGAGCGTATCGGAGAACAGAAAGCAGTCCTGAAATACGAAAGACATGGTATTCATCAAATCTTCCGTTCTCATATCCCGGATGTCTATGCCGCCAATCGTTATGCTGCCTTCCTGTACATCCCAAAACCGTGGAATAAGCTGTGCAATCGTTGATTTACCAGAACCGGAAGGCCCTACAAGAGCCGTTATTGTTCCTTGATCGGCAGTAAAACTCACATGATCTAAGACCTTTGGCCCATCCTCATAAGAAAAAGATACATTGTGAAATTCAATCGTATATTCATTGGGCTTTTTACTGATTTCAGGTTCTTTTACCTCATTTGTGCTTAACACTTCGTCAATGCGCCGCACACCTTCATTGATATTGTTGAAGCTGGAACCGAAGCTGTTAAACTTAAACACAGGTGTTGCAATTCCCGGTGCAAAGATCAAGACGAACAGCAATGTCATGGCAAATGCCATATTCTGCGGATTTCCTGTAAGAAACAACATCCCCACAGGGATGATAAATGCGGAAAGTGAAAGTACAAATACACGGAACAGGACATAACAAGGTTCATAGTTATCCGCATATTTCGTTGTCATATCACGGTAGGCAATAATATCATCATAGAATTTTCGGAAAGAGCGCACAGTCTGACCAAAAATTTTGATGGAAGGCATCCCCCGCACATACTGAACCGATGATGTGTTGATATTTTCCATTGCATCGTAATATTCCTTCAGACCTTCTTTTGCCTTAGAGCCGAACATAAAGGAGAACTGCACAACAAACCCGACAATAATCGGCAGGATGCAGGCAAGGGCCAGCCAGATATTCAGGCTAAACATCACAATGACCATAAATACAATCACAGCAATGGTACTAATCATATCCGGGAACTGATGGGCGATGAAAAGTTCAATCTGTTCCACATCCTGCTCCGCAATCTGCTTTACCTTACCGATAGAGTTACGGCTGAACCACCCCAAAGGCAATCCGCTGATATGTTCGGACAGCTTTACACGGATTCCATAGAGGGTACGATAAGCCGCGATATGACCGATCATGCCGCCTACATACATAAACACATAGCAGATTACCAACCCGACAATTCCGAATAAAGCCCAAAAAGTCATATAGGAAGTGTCCACCTGACTAATATCTGCGGCATTACGCAGAAGCTCCGTCATAACCTTATAAACTGCCAGATAGGGAGCTAACTGAAACAAAGCCGCAATCGTCGAAAGCGAAGCCCCGACAATCATCAGAGTTTTTCGTTGTCCAGCCATCTCCAGCAAACGCGGGATGCCTGTCTTTTGCTTTTTTTCTTTGCTCATAATCCTCACCTCCTTTTTGCCGCCTATTCCGCATTGGAAAGACGTTTTTTTACTATTTTATTTCCCCAAAGCACGCCCAGACAGGTGAGGATAACCGTTGCCACGCACAGCACAATCATGACCGGAACAGAAACGATATTCATGCACCATTCAGCAATTTCCAGAAGGCCGGAATCATCATTCACCAGCATGGAACGATAGGCGTCCTGCATCCAGATGAACGGTATGTATTCACCGAGAGCCAGCCCTACCAAAGCGAAGGAGGAACCTACCATCGTTGCTTTGGTTGTACGCCTCCCCAAAACACTATAAAGGATTTCTCCGATCACACCGCCAGCCACAGTGCAGAAGAACATCATGCCATAAGGGGCCATCGTAAACAGGCAGATACCCAGCAGAAATGAACTGATTAAAATACCACCTGGGATTGTCAGCTTTGATAACATGACAACATAGACAATCCCACCGATAATTCCGAGGACACAGGGAAGAACCAATAAAATTGGTGGAAAAAAACCAATCGTAAAGGCCACCAGGAAGCCAATCACAACCCACAGCGCACTGAAAACGCCAATTCGGATTAAATCCTTCAATCTACGACTTTCTTTTGTTTGATTTCTCATAGCGACACACTCCTTTTTTAGAATGAAATTTGAAAATATTGAGCCAGGTTTTCCGGCTTGTACTTATCAGGGGAAAGATACTGTATCGTACCATCCTCCTGTAAAAGAAGAAGGGAAGAAAAAAGCTCTGCGGCAAATTCATAATCGTGGGTAATGACAAACACACACGCGCCACCTTCAGCCAGCTTTTTTATTTCAGTCTGGACAATCTTCATATTCTCTGCGTCCAGTCCGCTGGTCGGTTCATCAAGGTAGAGAAGCGGTAAACGGTTCATTTCTGCCAATGCAATAGAAAGCCGCTGTTTTTGTCCGCCAGATAAAGCTGTTGGATGTCTTTTCAAGAATTTTCCCAATCCCAAATTCTCTAACTTGCAAATGGCCTGTTCTTTTTCTGCCTCTGTCTTTTTCGTACCCATCAGCATTTCCTCCAATACATTCGGGGCAAATAACTGATAATCTACATCCTGCATGACATAGAAAGATTTTTTTCGCCGCTGCTGCTTGCCGGAATAACTTCCGTTGATAGAAATTTTTCCGGTCTTTTGCTTTTCAAGGCCCATAAGTGTTCGGATCAGTGTGCTTTTCCCGGCTCCGTTCTTTCCAATGATACCGATGATCTCGCCACCATGAGCAGAGAAAGTAACATCATGCCATAACAGGGGTTTCCCTGGATAACCAAAGGATAAATTCTTTATCTGAATGGAGACATCTCCCTTTACAGGGTAGTAGGCTTTTGGTGTAATCAGTGCAAGATCGGATTTTCGCAGGCCATGCCTTGTAAACCATTCCGCTGTCTGCCGGTCAAAATCCCTGCCGTCCATCTCTTTATCAATTTTTCCATCCTTCATAATCAGCACACGATCCGTAAGCCCGTTGAGGTAGTAGAGCTTATGCTCCGAAATGATGATGGTGTTGCCCTGCTCTTTGAGGGATTTTAATACTTGACGAAGCTGCTCTGTACCCTCCGAATCCAGATTGGCCGATGGTTCGTCTAAGACATAAATTCCGACTCCCACCATATAGATGGACGCAATGGCTACCTTCTGCTTTTCGCCGCTGGAAAGGTCAAAAATGCTCTTTCCGAGCAAGCCCTGAATTTGTAAAACGTCCACCGCTTTTTCATATTGCTCCTGCATTTTATCCATAGGTGTTCCCAGATTTTCGCTTGGAAATGGAATTTCCGTTTTAACATGAAGTGTAAAAAACTGAGAACGTGGGTCTTGAAATACCGAACCGACCAGCGGTGAAAACTCACCTGTTTCATGTTCTGCAATATCCATACCGCAAACACGACATTCCCCTGAAAGATCTCCCTCGAAAAAATCCGGGATAAGCCCATTTATGCAGCGGGTCAATGTGGTCTTGCCACAGCCGCTATGTCCTGTCAAAAGGATAAATTCACCCTTACGAATGATGAAATCAATCCCTGTCAGACTTTCTGAGTCAGCATTATGATAGGTAAAACTAAAGTTTGAAAATTCAATGACAGGCTGGTTCATGCTTATGCCTCCTTCCCATCTAAAGTAAAATCACATGATAGTTGATAAATGCTAAACCTGCCGCAAGGAGCGCAACACAAAGCAAGTAGATAGAATCTGTTACCCTTAGTTTCACTTTCGTGCAGCACGTTCGTTTTCTTTTTGTGCTAAGCCCTTTGCAGATTGAAGCGGCAGACAATTCTTCCGAAATTTTTTCGCTGCGATATAAAAGCGGCACAAAAAAGTTTTCTGCATTTTGCATCGGATGGCATACCTTATCCCACATAGAGGAATGGAGATTCCGCATTTTAAGGCTTTCCCGAATGTATCCGATCTCTTTCAATATCGTTGGTATGTAACGATAAATAACTGCCAACGGGATCAACACTAATTTTGGAACACGCCAGATTTCCAATGAGAAAAGCAGTTCATCCATTGGTGCTTTTTCAATCAGAACCCTCACTGCCAAATACGCCGGATATAGCCTCGCCATCAACAAAAGGAAAAGCGGAAACAAATCCGAAATAATCGGAATGTATATTTCTTGCAGCGCAAACAGTATCAGCAGCATAGCGGCATAGGACAGAAGGTTTTTCCAGAATACCGCCCACCCGCATTGAAGTAACAGCAGGAAATCTACAATCAGCACTAAAAGAAATAATGCGAGCAGATTCCGAAATACTGATGCCAATACCGCCACCACGACAATCTGTATAATTAAAATGCGGGGATCCGGCATTGACGCCTTAAATCTCATCCGCATATTTTCACCTCCTTTACCTTGTGAAAACAACAGGTATGTGCTACAATATCAAGTGGTTAGCTCTGGCTAATCGCCGTTTTTAAGTATAGTACGAGACTTTTGTTTTCACAATGGATTTAGGAAAGGAGCGTCGTATCGGCGTATAAGTTCGTCCAAACGGCGTATTTATAGGTGACGATAATGAAACATCTAAAAGAAATGTATCATTCCATGCTTTCTGATGGAGGATTCTTCTTAGATAACGAACACAGGCAGCCTTATAATGAATTTACCTGTTACACTTTACAGGCAGATAAGGGGCAAGGACATTTTTGGGTCTATTTTTATGAAAATATGTTTGAAATCACCATCAGAGATTTTCTTTTTCTCGATGACATTATGTTAGAGTGTCCAGAACCGGAATTTTTGTCTGTTACTTATTACACCTCTGTGTCAGGTGAAGAATTTCATCCTTACCGCCAGCTTTCTCCTAACAGTTTACAGGCACAAATCGGGCAGGCAGACAAGGTCTATCAGGCGATTTATCATAAGAACATTCCTTTGCAGAGTATCAGTTTTACGATCATGCCGGAGTTTTATCAACGGTATTTGCAGCAGAAATTTCCAGGAGAATACATTGATCCCAGCGAAGCATTTCGTAAAATGCAGATCGGAACGGATTTCCCTGAATTGATTGTTCTGCTAAAGCAAATCGAAGGATACCGGGGAACGGGTCTTACGGCAAAGATGTTTTATGAAGGCAAAATATTAGAAGCGGTTTCTTTAATTATGGAGCGGGCTAAAAGCAATCAGGAGAAGAAAAAGAAGCTGCATCTGACGGAGCAGGATCAGGAGAACCTTTCCGCAGTTGCGGCTTATCTGGATAACCATTATGCCTTTTCTGTTCCGATTGAGAGATTGTGTCGCATTTCTTTTATGGGGCAGACGAAGTTAAAAGCTGCCTTTAAGGAATGTTTCGGCTGTACGCTCTATGATTATATTTTGCAGAAAAGGATTGGACAGGCCCAGCACCTCCTTATGGGAACAGAATTAAGCATCGCAGAGATCGCACAAGCGGTTGGATATGATCGGCCGGAAAGTTTTGCAAAACAATTCCAGCGTGTTACTGGATTATTACCACGAGAATACCGAAGGCTTATAAAATAGGTCTTGTACAAATGGGCAAGCAATGCAAACATATACATGTTTTGCGATTTTGACCGGATCGCACCGGCCAAAATGCTTGTTGAGGGATAACCCCCAAGCCCCCAAGATCGCCACCTTCGGTGACGGCCACGCGTCCTGCGGACGCTAAAAAATCTTCAAAAGGAAAGCTGCAGAGTTGATAATTGCTCTGCAGCTTTCCTTTTTCATATATCGAATTTATAGCCTATTCCATAAACGCTTTTTACATAGTCCGGCAGATCCGGTGTAATCCTGATTTTCTTTCGCAGGTTGCTTACATGGTTGTTGATTGCCTTCCTGGAATAGTAGGTGTAGTCCTCATGCCATACCAAATCCAGTAGCATTTCATAAGTGAACACTCGCTTTGGATTCAATATGAGCAAAGCAAAAATATCAAATTCCTTTACTGTCAGCGGAATTGCCTGCCCTCGCACAGTAACAAGGCGCTGCTCCAAGCAAAAATACAAATCACCTTCTCGGATTTCCGTCAATGGCTGATCGGCCTGCTGTGGGCTAAAATACTGGCCTTGAAAGAGAGTTGGGCATGGGACATCAGCCGGAGTATCGCCAGTCTCATAGTCACGAACAAATTGAACCAGTTCCTTCTTTTGGCTGGGAGAAAGAAGGGCAAATAGCTTTTCACCGATTTGCCTGCCGGAATCTTTCAAATCCAGAACGGCTAATTTCCCATGCTATCACCCCCCCAAAAAAAGTTTTTCAGATGCTTCTTTACCATCTTCCAGCAGATTGCTTATTTTATATCTCGTTTTTTCATAATGATAATTCCAATACAAGTCAACAGCACTCCGTATATTACAAAAATAGCTGCGACAACAGAAAACCATTCAGCCACCGTCATTACTTGCACTCTTTGGAACATTGCTACCGGCCAATACATCGAAATCACATAACTGTTCCAGATTGCATCTTCAATACGATGAACAATGTAAAACCCAAAAATCAGTAAAAACATATTGACTACACTGGAAATTACGCTGCTCCTAAATAAAAAACAGGTAAACACCAGAAAGCTCGCATAAGAGGCATGGAGTATGATTTGGCTAAAGAAGAAAAATAACAACTGTAATGTATTTATTTGAAGTAAGCCATCAAGATTATGCCATAGTATTTGACTGATTATAGTTCCGCTTACGCCCGCAATTACGACATATAGAGTGGCAGCAAATGCACAGGTTGTCATTTTGGACAAATAGTATTGAGTTCTCGAAATTCCTTTTGAAATATAGTAATGAACAGCGCCACTCATAAAATCATCCGAAGCAAATACCACACAGAAAATCAAAACGGGAAGCCCTGTGCTGTAATTCTGGAAAAGGATACTATAATACTGAAATAGGGGCATTCCGTTAGCAACTGTTTCGGCTTTCATGCTCTCAAATACAGCATAAAACAGTACCGAGCAAATAGTTAAGCCGGCCCCCGCCCAAAATATCGTATTGTGAAATAATTTGTAAATCTGGGACCGCAGCAGATTAGTCATTTTTCTCACCTCCTGCTATAATCGAATTAAAGTAATCCTCCAAACTATCCTCATAGATTGTTGACTCGAAAAGAACAAGGCCATTCTGTATTAGAGTCTTATTGACAACTTCTGATTGTCCTACATACTCTTTTAAGGAAATTGTGTGTGGTGTCAGAATTTTATATTTCGTAATACCCAACTGTGCTTGTAGGATATTGGCCGCTTTATCAGCACAGTCAGTTCGGATAATCAAGTGTCGCTCGCATTGATCCATTAAATCATCTGCGGACAATTCTGAAACAAGAGAACCTTTGTGAATAATTCCATATCTGGTAGCGATTTTGGACAGTTCGCCCAAAATATGACTTGAAATCAAAAGCGTTATGTTTTGCTCTCGGTTTAACTGCACGAACAAATTACGCAGCTCTTGTATTCCAACAGGGTCTAACCCGTTAATTGGCTCGTCCAAAATCAAAAACTGAGGATTGCCCAAAAGGGCAACTGCAATCGCCAAGCGTTGTTTCATGCCCAACGAAAAATCTCCGACACGCTTTCTTCCGGTGTCCGCCAACCCCATGAGAGACAATACTTTATCTGTACTTTTGGTATTTTTTACGCCGAAAGCATGGCGGAAGATTTCAAGATTTTCTCTTGCTGTCATATTTTTATACAGAGCGGGGTTTTCAATCGTGCAACCAATATGGTGCCTTCCGGCCTGCAAATTTTCCTGCCCAAATAACTTGATTGTGCCAGATGTGGGTGAGGCAAGTCCTGCAACCATACGCATAAAAGTTGTTTTTCCCGCTCCATTTTCACCAATGAAGCCATATATATCGCCTTGCTGAATATTCATGCTAACACGATTGACCGCAGCAGTATGAGCAAATTCTTTACACAATTCTTTTGTTTGCAAAATATATTGCGGCATCAAGACACTTCCTTTCCTGTTTATTTAGTGGATACAGTGTATCTTGCTGGCTTGGAATAGAAGTGCGTTTGATGTGAAATCCGTGTAAAAAAATAAAGCCCTGCCCCTAAAAGGAAAGCAAGGCTTTGATTGGCTTATTTGTTTGCAATCGGAAATTGAAAATAAAACTCCACTCCATCAGTATGATTGATAGCTCCAAATGGAACTTGATATATGGTCAATATTTTAGAGACAATGGCAAGACCAAGACCATTACCACTTTGTCCCGTCCATTTCCCCCGATAGAACTTTGACCAAATTTGGGAGATCTCCTGTTCTGGAATAGTGTTTCCCTGATTGAAAACAGAAAAATAGATTGTCGAATTTTCCTGCTTTACGGCTAAATGAATGTTTCCGTTTTCGCATACATATTTTTTTGCATTGCTGATTAAATTTTCAAGTACCTGTTCTATTCTACGCCGGTCCGCATAAACAATAATTTCCCGCTCTGGTAGTTCATAAGTAAAATTGTATCTTTCACAAGGAACATCAAGCAATAACCGTCCGCCTACTTCCTCTGTCAGTTCAACAAAATCAAAAAGAGTTTCCTTTAGAACGGTGGTTCCGGCCTCTAATGCAGATAAATCTAATAAGGAAATGATTGTATAATTCATTCTCTCAGTGGCGGCCAGAATAGCATCCATATACTTTCTGCGCTTATCATTATCTATCTCGTTTTTTAATCCTTCAGTATAAGCCTGTATTAAGCCAAGAGGTGTTTTCATTTCATGCGATAAAGAATCCACTAATTCCTTTCGTTGTTCTAACAGTATCCTTTCATGCTGAACATCTTTTTTTAACTGTTTGTTGGCTTTATTTAATTCGTCCAAAGCATTTTGCAAGTTTGAGGCCAAAGTATTTAGACTATTTGATAAACTGCCTAATTCATCATTAGACTGAATATCACACACCGTCATAAAATCAAGATTTGCAAGTTTCTGTGCAGTATCAGTAATGCTCCCCAGTGGAACCACAATAATGCGATGCAAGTAAATCTCTTGCAGCCATTCTCCGCCAAGAAATAAAAGCAGCCAAATAAAAGGCAGCAGGAATTTATACTCTATCGGTGCTATGAGGAACATAATAGGATACAAAACTGTAATAACAAAGCGTATAGTTCTTGAGAAAGCAAAATATTTTTTTTCAACTGACTTAAATGAATTGCTCATGGTTTTACCTCAAACTTATAGCCAGAACGAATTAGTGTCACAATATGACGCCCTTCGGTTCCTAACTTTTGACGGAGCGTTTTGATGTGTGAATCGACAGTTCGTGTATTTCCTTCAAAGTCAAATCCCCAAATACGGTTTAACAACTGCTCACGCGAGAACACTTGATTTTTATTCTGCAAGAACAGATGCAACAGTTCGTATTCTTTATGAGTAAGCTCAACTTCATTACCAGACACAATGACTGTATGAGCCGATGGATATAGCATTATTTCTCCCGCAGATAAAATGTCCTGTGAATTAGTTGCAGTTGCATGACGCAACCACGCATTGACTTTGGCTAACAGTATTTTGGGACTAAATGGTTTGGTAACATAATCATCTGCACCATATTCATAGCCTTTGAGTTTGTCATTTTCTTCGCCTTTGGCAGTAAGAAAAATAATGGGTACATCACATATATTCCGCGCAAATTTACATACAGTAAATCCATCTAATCGTGGCATCATAATATCTAAAATGATAAGATCAACCGTATTGTTTTCCAAAATGGAAAGTGCCTCTACTCCATCATTAGCTAAAATGCAAGAGTGTCCGCCTTGTTGCATAAAATCGACAATAATGTTTTGCATATCTTTTTCATCTTCTGCTATTAAAAGTACAGCCATCTATTTGGCCTCCTTGCTTTTTTTCATCCTACCGTCTATTGGCTTTTCCGCGTCTTTGGGTATTAGCCAGATCGTTGCCATTTTTACGGCGCCAGGAATACGGCCCGCAGCGCAATAGTAGTTTACCCGTCGAGGGGTCACGCCCCATTTTTCGCTTGCCTCTTTCAAAGTCATATAGTCCATGTTCATACCTCCGCAAACACTAGTATAGTTCTTTTGCTCGAATAAAGCAAGAACTGGAATATGAATTATAAAAATCAATTTACCTGCATATAGCAACATTCCATTGGGCAAATATGAATTATAGAAACCGAAAGCATCAAATCGTGCAGCGCGTCCCGGTGACGCCGGAAGAACGGGCCTTGCTCCAACAGAAAATGGCCCAGCTCGGCACAAAGAATTTCTCGCCCTATGCCCGGAAAATGCTGATTGACGGGTATATCGTCCACATGGACACCAGCGACATCCGGGCGCAGACCGCAGAGCTGCAAAAAATCGGCGTCAACGTCAACCAGATTGCGCGGCGTATCAACAGTATCGGAGCTGTGTACGCGCAGGACGTTGAGGACATCAAGGGGGCGCTGGCACAGATATGGCAATTACAAAGATCCATCCTATCAAGGTAAATTTGAAAGCGGCACTTGACTACATCTAAAACCCGGACAAGACGGATGATAAAATGCTGGTAGTGTAACATACAAAGGTGGAGTTAGAAAAAGAATTTGCTTTTTTATTATACCATGCCTTTATGAATGTTCTTTTTCCTGTGCCCTTTCTGCAGACGGTCCCAGCAGATAGTCAATATTAGCTTTCACATTCTGCAGCTCCCGCATTTCTTCCCGTATCTGTTTATATTCCGCATAGGCTTTCCTTTTGGCTTCCAGCACTTCGGCATATTCTTCCCGCATAGCTTTTATGGTAGGCAACTTCTCCACACCCAGGCTGTCAAAGTATTTCTTTGCCGCCTGATGGATCAGAATGTCAGCCTCATGTTCAGTTCGGAACTTTTTGCTGTAACCGGCTTTTCGATACTCAATATAGATAGCCCTCGTTTTAGAATAGTTGACAATCTGTTTCTGCAATTCTCCATTTTGAGATAAACGGCTTTCCATATCCTTGATCTACGTGGAAAGCTCATTAAACCGGGAAGTCGTGGCCTGGGCCTTTGCTTGAAGGTCCTCATAGCTCATATCCCCGTGCTCTTTCAGGTAAGCCACAGCTTTCGCAAGCTGCTTCACATTGAATACTTTGGCCCAACGCTCATAACCGACGCCTTTGCCGGAACGCATTGCGGCGTCAATATCAATCAGCATCCTTACCGAAGAATGGGACCGCTTGGGCTGAACAGAGGGAATATAAGTTCCGGCAATCCTTTCCCGTATGGCCTGTTCGGTATAATCTCCTTTCAGAGTATTGCAGCGAGTAGGCTTCTTTTGGCCGGGAACACGGAAGTTCACAGATTTCCCGCGCCGGGTGACTTCCACACCGGACGCTTCCAGAATTTTCAGGAAATCCTCAAAGGTGGAGGGGGACTGCTCCAGGGCGGCGTCAATAGCCTGCCGGATCTGGTTCTGAAAGGAGAGCGGTTTGTTTCCATCGCCCAGCCATTTCCCATAATGGCCGCGGCTGGGCTTGGGATCTTCCACAATGGAAAGGCCATGCTCCAGACACAGCTTATCGCTGATCCGGCGCAAAGCCCAGGAGGAACCCCAGAAGTTGCGGAATTTCCGGGTACATTCCAGATTTACCGCGCTCACGATGATGTGATTATGGACATGGTGCTTATCTATGTGCGTGCAGACGATAAAAGCGTTGTTTCCCTTCGTCAGCCTCATGGCAAGCTCCTGGCCGATCTGGTTGGCTTCTTCCGGCGTCACTTCACCCGGCTTAAATGCCTGCCGGAAATGGTAGGCAATCACGTCATCCGCACCCCGGACTCTGCCGGTCTGGTGGATATACTGCCGCTTGGCTAAAGTAAATTCCGCATCCGCTGTACGGGTATCACACGCAAAACCGTAAATCAGCTTCCCATAGTCGGTTTTCTCTGGATTTTCTACATAATCAATGATGTCCTCGATTGCGGTAGAGAAGGAGCGTCCCTCTCCGATATGCAAGGGCATCAGCCTTGTGGTCGCCATTGCCCACCTCCTTTGAAAAATGTACGCTGTCAAAACATTTCAATGTAATAAAAAAAGCGGCCCGCCGGTTGATCGGCGGGCCAAATCCTTACCTTATGCAATTTTATACCGTGCCCGCAGGTGAAGGGCAAAGACCAGTACCGCCCCCAGCGCCCACACCACATAGGTCCATACCATATCTTTGCCGGAAAACTCATAAGCCATGGTAGCAAAAATAAATCCCCATACAACAGACAATACACCACCGATCAGCCAGAAACCGGGGCGGGTGCGGTGAAGCAGGAGAAGCCCCAGCAGGACAGTAATACCGATCACAATCGCCAGGGCGGGATGGACGCCTAAAAGCCCGTGGGAAAGAAATCCCGCCAGGATTGCCAGCGCAATGCTGTCAAAAACAATGATGTTTCCAAAGAACAGCCCGATCACCGTCACGATCAGTCCAATTCCAATGCCGATCAACAATTCTATGCCAACAGCCAGTAAAGCAGCGCCCATACGATGGCCTCCCTTCTCAAAAACAGGTTTTCTCTTTCTATAAAAATTCTACCGCTCCGGGACACAGAAAAGCAACCGTTTTTTTGAATATTCATGGAATGTTTGTAAATTCCGTCAGCAGCTTTTTTGCAATTTTCCAAAGCCCATCCATGCGGGATTGCAGATCTGCAATATCCACCGCATAGATACTGCCGGTCTCATGGGCTTTCCGAGCATACTGGTTCAGATTGTTGGAGCAGATACGAAGCAGCCGGGTCAGCTCCCGGACTTCGGACAGATCCAGGTTAATCACATATCCGTCAATCGCCATTTTACGGATAAAGGCAGAGGTATTTGTAATACCGGTTTGTGCCATGCGTTCCCTGATCTTATCCATTTCCTGTTCTGAAATCAAAATGTGAAGCTGGGCGCTGCGTTTTTCTTTCGGTGCCTTCATCGCTGGGGCTGTTCCTTTGTCTTTTTATTAGGAGCCGGGCGCGGAGTATTTGCGGCGGCCTCTTTCAGAAAGTGAGTGACAGAACGCTTTTCCGCCGCGATCATTTGATCCAGGTGATTTTCAAACACGCCGGGTATAAAGTTATGCCGGTATTCCTGTTCACTTGCCAGAATCCCGCGCAGCAGGCCCGGAACAGCCGGCTCCATCCGGAATTTTTCTGCCTTGCCAAATTGGGCGTGCAGGGACAGCCTATGTTCATGGTAATACGCATAACTAAATTCCATTGGCTCGCTCTGGCCTTCAAACTGGACAATCACCGCCGCAGCGGGGAGGGCGGTCCGTTCAATATGCTCCGCCATAACCCTGTAATCCTGCGTATAGAGATTTCCCTTGATCGCAGCACCTTCCATGCCGGTGATCTCCACTGTGTACGCGAGGATCGTATCACGGGTATCTTTGTAAAACTGCCAGGTGTAAAACGCATCGGAATCCCGGATAAAAACATCCCGCTCCCGAAAGCACCATGTCCCGGAGGGGCGGGACATCCAGTACAGCGGGGTACGCTCCGGGTGCTTTGTTTGAGCGATACGCTCCATGCTGCCCACATCAAATTCAAAATCAGATTGATAATGCTTTGTGTTCCGCTCCATTACAGAGCGCAGGCATTGTTCCACATCTACATTTTCAAATTTCAGCTTCAAGCATTAAAGCCCCCTTTCCGGCGGGGAAGGCTGAAAACCGCGGGCCTCATGCTCCATGCGGTCTGCCCGCAGCTTTTCCATGATCGAAGGCTTCTCATTCGGCAGCGTTTCCGGGGCCAGCTCCCTCACTTCCTCATGGGTCTGCCCATCGGTAAGGTCGGCCCGGATCGGCGGGTCGTTATTCACAATGCCATCAATCATGTTATAGTTGCCTTTTTCGCCCTCCAGGTCCAGCTCCGCGTTGCGAAGGTAGTTTTCCGGCGTCTGGAAGGGCTTGCCCGCAAACAGGATTTCCCGACGCGGGGTGAATTGCTGCAGAACACCTTCCCGCAGGCGGGCAAATTCCATATACTGATCCATCGTCAGCCCCCGGTACAGCATTTCCTCCTGTGAGTGCGACCAACCTTCCCCATAGAGGAAATAATACATTTCCGGCATATCGCTCACAAAACATAAAGAGCCATCCCGGTTGTCATAGCTTCCTGGCTGGCCTGGGGTAAAGGAATAGCGTTCCTCCCGGCCAAGATATACCTTATTGTCAGCGGAAAGCATGGCGACCATATTGGCATAGTTGCTGTGAACGGCAGAACGGATCTCCACAACCGGGTCCGCCTCCGGCGTCATCTGCCTGCCAGGGATCTCATTATGCTTTTCTGCCACATCATTTCTCGGCACACGGTCCACCGGACCAACAGTCTCAATATCCGGCTGCGAGGCCGGGACTCTTACAGCATTTGGTTCCGGTTCTTTCTCTTTGACAAAGTAACGGACATTGACCGTTGCCTTACGGTTCAATTCCTGGGTATAAGCCTGGGCCGCCTCCAGAGATTCAAATTCCAGGGGGCGGCCATCTTCTTTGCACCATGCTTCCGCATGGCCGAACATAGAAGCGGCACTTCTTACCGCCCAAACTCCATATACATGTTCCATTTCGCATCCTCCTTATCGTTCCGGCTCCTTTGCTGCCTTTTTAGGGGCAGACGTTTCCGTGGCTTTACCATTTTTAAGCTGCTGCCGGATAGAATAAGGCCGCTCGGCCTCCCGGTCAGCCGAAGTGATATTGACATATTCCCCTATAATGCAAAGCGCCTTATGATAGCTGTCACAGGAAAATACCCGGTCTGCCATTTCCTTCGCCTGGTCGGGCATCCCATGGGCTTTCAGAGTGCGGGAAGCAATACCTACCAGGTTGAAGATATTCCCATCCTGGCCGATCAGCGGGCAATCCGGCTTTTCTGGCACTTCCTGCGCCGGTTCATGGTCCAGGCGGTTGTCGATATAATCGGACAGCCAGGTGCCACCGAAAGTATCATGGGTTTGCAGCCGCCACATGGCGAGTTTCCCTATGTCCAGCTTGACATCCTCAAAAGGAAACAGCATACAGGTAAGGCCCTCATTTTGAAATACGCTCACATGGGTAAAAGCGGTTCCCTCTAAAAGAATCCCATCCTGTGTCAGCAGGTCATTGATCCCTTTGACCCACTCGCCAGGCTCACCGCCGCATCCCTGCAGGATAAGCCCTTCTTTATCCTCCATACGGCGAAGGTCCTCCGCCGTGATATTCTGAATTTCCATAGATTCCTCCTGGTTTGAGATCCTCTCGTTATGAGCCGGGTAAAGGACTTCGGAAAGCGCCTGTTCCCACTGCCTGCCAAATCCCCGGACTACGGTATCGGGAAGCGCACCGTTGCGTTGAAACATTTCTAAAGTGTCAAACGCCCGGTTGAACAGGAAAATGTTTTGGGCGTCCACATTGGGGGCAAAATGAATAATCCCTGCGGGATAGTTTTTTCCAGTGCCCACCCAGCCGCGCACAAAATCATCAAAGCCGTTTTTGATTCCGGCCTGAGCCAGATCATCGGTATGGCTGCCGGGCAACCCTCTTGTTTTCCCGTACTGCTGGCCCAAAACTAAAATACCGGTCTTGGGATTGTACATAAAGCGCCGGTTTGAAATATCCTGCATATCAAAAGCCTGGACCGCCACATCCAGCTTCATCATTGCGGGGACTACCGGCACGACTTCAAGTTTTTCCTTCTCCGTATCATCACCTCCCGTCAGATTCTTTCAGTTGGCTCATTACAATCGCCGGACGGACCCAAAGCCGCTGAAATTTTCTCCACTCGCTGTCTACAATGCCTTTTTCATCCCGGTAGAGCATGGCATAAGGGATAAATCCGGCTTTCCAGGCGTCCCGCAGACGTTTTTCCGCTGCCTCCATGGTATCGCCCCGGTAGCCGATCAGGACATAACAGCAGGCTTTATGTGATTTTCTCTCGAATCCTCCGGCCTGCAAAAGCCGCCCGGCCTCCACAAGCGGCTCATAATCATCCGGGGTGTCATTGGCAAAATACATGCGCTGCGTCCTGGATTCCCGCAGAAGGTCCACATGCCAGGGCCGAAGAAGGCGGGCCTCCAGCCCGCCCGTAAAGGCCGGACGCTCTTTCTGCCTGCCCAGCATTTCAAATACCGCTTCAATATGCTGCCGGGAACAGGCAAGCAGGTTATCGTCCAGCACTATATTTCCTTCGGTGATCGGCAGTTCCCTAAGCCTTCCGCCTTCCCGCCTGGGGACGGAGCAGAACCAGCAGCGGTTGGGGCAGCCCCTTGAAGTGATAACATAACCTTTTTTCAGATACATCCCCGGCACGAAATTACCGCCAGGCATATTGAAGGCAGGACCACCCATGTGGACGGGGACGCCCAGCTTCATCCACTGTTCGGCAAGCTGGCACGCTTTCTCCATGTCATAGGTAAAGGCCACAGAAACATGCACTTCTTCTATATCCGGCAGGCCGCCCCTTGGCGGCGGGCCGGTAAATGCCAGAGGATCATCCGGCGTTGCTTTGGTACGGCGTGGAAATACACGCGCAATCTTCAAATACACATCCCTCCTAAAAGTTAATTGTTCGGTCAGTTACATTTCCTTTCTCCCAATATCCGGGCAAAGAAAAAGCAGAAAACCTCTTTCAAGATTTCCTGCTCGGCAGTGCCGCCGGTAGGCGGCAAATTATTCTGTTGTCTAAAATCCTACTTACATATTAAGTACGGCAGCAATCGCTTCTGGTGCATCTTTGTTAATTTCATGGCCTGCACCGGGGACAATTTGCAAAGTTGCATGGGGAAGTAACTCATTTAGCTTTTTCGATGCTTTTAGATTGGCGCTATCTTTTTCACCGCATACAATAGTGACAGGACAAGTAAGCCCATTTAATTGTGAAGTAAAATCCAATGACCGCATCGAGTGTGACAGTTTAATCGTATCGCTTTTTGATAATCCCATGCCATCAAAACTCTTGCCGGGCATACAGCGGAACAAGATATTTTGAAAATCTATCAGGAATGTTGGTACTTTGTATTGTGCGCCGATTAAGACCAGAGATGCTACTTTATCCCCATGACGAATAGCGAAATCGAGGGCAAGCAGCGCCCCTAACGAGAGGCCACAGATACGAAGCGGCTCTGTTACATTAGAATACTGCCGTTCCAGATCAGCTAAAATCCGGGAATAGGATATTTCATTTCCTGTTGAAGAAAAAAGCTCCGGGCACTCAACATGGGAAGTCGAAAGGTGACGGACTACCTCTTTCCAGTCTTGTGCTGTTTGTCCCAATCCGTGTAAAAGAACTGTTTTCATTTTTTGTCTGTTACATCCCCTTTCCTATGATAAAGCAAATAATCTACCCCAAAGCACACAAGAGAAAGCGCAAGGGTGATCCCGCTGTTGAATATGTCAGACGTAAAATCAAACTGGACTTGTGGCAAAAAGCAAGCTGAAATATGGGTAATCGCAATCGGTACTGGTATTAAAACCAACAGGGCAAAACCAAATGCCCGCCACAGATTTTTCCTGCATTTGCGGAAAATTCCGTATATTATCCAGATTGCAGCAATCGCAATCAGCGTTACGCAAATGCCCAATGTGAATATAACTGACTTATTCAATAGCAAGGACAAGATTGCCAGTAGTGGAATAGGGACGGCACTGACTACAACTAAGGTTTTCAAAACGATCTTTGTTCTGGAAATCAGACTTGGAAGTATCATAAGCCATGCAGCCATGATTGAAACAGCGGCAATCAATGACCATGATAATCTGTCCGAAGTAAAGTAGTCGCAGATCAGACATACACAGCCAGCAATCAACGCTGCCGCAGAAACGATTACCAAAATAATGCGCTTGCCTTGTTCTGATAAACGATAATTACGTTTCTTATATGGCAACTCGTTTGGTTCGGTCATTTCATCTTTAATAAGATAGTCAGAGGACACATTGAAAATGTCGCTAAGCTGGGCTATAAAATCCAAATCAGGGAGCGATTGTCCCAATTCCCATTTTGAAATCGTCTGTCGTGTAACTGTTACCTTTTCAGCAAGCGCCTCTTGCGAAAGTCCCCGCTGTTTTCTTAATTTTTGTATTTTCTCTCCGAGGGTCATAGTGTCGTTTCCTCCTGCTATTTGATTTTGAAAAAATCATAGCAAATAAGGCGTTTCATTTCTACCAACACAAGCTGGAACCGCCGCAACGAACCATTGCGGCGTCGCTTTTTAACGCATAATCAGCTATTTCTTTGATTATACCAGCGCAAGCAGATTTTTGAAACACGGTAATTGTAAACATGGAGAGAAAACAGGGGTTTGGGGATATGCCCCAACAAGCAAAATCCCGGCCCGGTAGGGGTGGTCGCTTTCTTTGCCTCGAATGACGGTTTTTTATTCCTTGTCCGCAACTTAACCTTCCTATGGAGGGGCAGAGTATAAATCTCTTGCCGCCTGTAAAAGTGAGGCCGGAAAGCCTTATAAATCAAGGCGTAAACAGGCTAAGTTGCAGACATATCATCCCTTGTGCTGGCGAATCCGGCGCTTGCGTTTTTTATCCGCGTCCCGTCTGGCCCAGGTCCGGCAGGCGTCAGAACAATACGCCTGGCTGGTCGTGGGAAGATACAGCTTCCCGCATACCGGGCATTTTTTCTGGCGCTGGGAAGTATCATTTCCCGTCAGAGCTGCTTCCAGAGCCGGTTCAACCGGCAGCACAGACCGCTCAAAATACCGGCAAAGACCGCCGGTCCACCATTTATGAAGCATATAGCAGGGGCAGTCCAGGGGAAGGCAGAGCTTTTCCCGCTCGTCATAGTTGGCGCATAAGCCTGTTACCAGCCTTCGGATCGCTGCGCGCTCGGAGCGGGTCAGCTCCCGCGGCGGGCCGGTCATTTCCTCCGTCCCCGCCGCTGCGAAAATTCCAGCTTGAAATTCACATACTTTTCGCCGGTATCGTCCAGCACCACCACAGCGTCATAGGTTTTGCCGGTTTTCTCACTGAAAAGCCCGGACATGGAAACGCGGCCCTCTTTTAAGAGCGCCGCGGCAACAGTTTTTGTGATGGTTTTCTTTTTACTGGAAAAGAACCGGTTTTCTTTCCATAACGCAAAGGCGCAGCCTTCATTTTCACAGAAGAAGCCTTTCTTCCCCTCATAGACAGCACCGCCGCACCGGGGACAGGTCCCGACAGCTTCCCGGCTGGCCGCGCTCTTGTTCCCGAACAAGGAGGAATAGGCAGGATCAGGGGCGGTGTTCTGCCGGATCAGGTCACGGATTAAACCGGCAATCCCTTCCATAAAAGCGTCCGCCGTCATTTCTCCGCGTTCCACCTGTTTCAGCATGGACTCCCATTCCGCTGTAAGCGCCGGGGATTTTATCACATCGGGCAGGACGGCAATCAGGTTGACGCCCTTATCCGTAGGTAAAAGCTGTTTCTTTTTCCGCTGGACAAATCCCGTGGACACCAGCTTTTCCAGTGTGGCGGCACGGGTGGCCGAAGTACCCAGCCCTTTCCGCTCGGCGTCCTCTGGCATATCCTCCGCGCCGGCTGTCTCCATAGCTGCGAGCAGAGAATCTTCTGTGTAGTGCTTAGGCGGGCTGGTTTTGCCTTCCCGGATCGTGGCGGCAGCCTTTTCAAATCTCTGTCCTTCTTTCAGCTCCGGCAGGCGGGCCGTATTTTCATCGCCGTCCTCCGGCTGTTTCTGTTTCAGGCTGGCACGGAAAGCCTGCTCAATGCCTTTCCATCCCTCATGCAGAATCGTTTTCCCTTTTGCGGTAAATGTGTGGCCCTCGGACTCTAAAACTGCCAGCACTGCCTCAAAGCGGTGGGGCTGGGCGGTAGCGCAGAGGAGGCGGCAGGCAAGGAGCATCAGGACATCCCGCTCACCGGCAGGCAAAGCAGACAGGTCGGTGCGGGCTATCTCCACCGTGGGGAGAATGGCATGGTGGTCCGTTACCTTGCTGTCATCAATGATCCCTTCCAGCTCCGGCGCCGTGGTGCTGTCCTTGCCAAAAGGCATATTCTGCCACAGCCAAAGAGCCAGAGAGCCAACCGTGGCCTGCATATCCGCTGTGATATACTGGCTGTCTGTTCGCGGATAGGTCGCCAGCTTTTTCTCATACAGGCTTTGTAAATAATCAAGAGTCTGTTGGGCAGTAAAGCCATACAAGCGGTTGCACTCCCGTTGCAACGTAGTTAAATCGTAAAGGCGGGGCGGCTGGACAGTCTTTTTCTGCCGCTCCACTTTGCGGACAACGGCAGGCTTTCCGTCACAATCTGCCCGTATCGCTTCCGCAGCCGCCTTGTCCTCCAGCTTTTCCCCGGCAGCGGTAAACCCTCCGCAGGCGAGTTCCGGCACATAGAAGGGCTTGCACTTAAAAGAACGGATCGCATCTTCCCGCTGGACGATCAGTGCCAGTGTCGGCGTCATTACCCGGCCCACATTCAGGGTGTCGCCATACAAGACAGAGAAAAGCCGGGTGGCGTTAATCCCCACGATCCAGTCCGCACCAGCCCGGCAGAGCGCCGTCTGGTAAAGCAGGTCATAATCGGCGCCGGGCCGCAGGTGTTCAAATCCATCACGGATAGCGGCGTCCTCCATAGAGCTGATCCAAAGCCGGAGAATGGGTTTGCTGCACCCGGCCTGCTGATAGACCAGCCGGAAGATCAGTTCCCCTTCCCGGCCGGCATCAGTAGCGCACACCACAGCGTCCACACGTTTATCCTCCATCAAACGGCGCAGGACGCCAAGCTGCTTTTTCTTATCCTTTGCCACATCATATTTCCAATGGGCGGGAAGGATAGGCAGATCCGCATACCGCCATTTGGCGTACTGCTCCCCATAGGCTTCCGGCTGGGCCAGCTCCACCAGATGGCCCACGCACCAGGACACCAGCCAGCCGCTGCCCTCCAGATACCCGTCCTTTTTCTCCTTTGCTCCCAGCACCGCCGCCAAAGATTGGGCCACGCTGGGCTTTTCGGCTACCACAAGTTTCATTCGTCCGAACCTCCTTCTTTATCAAAGAATTTTGTAAACTGCTCGTCTGCCTGCCTTCCGGCCTGCAGCAGACACATCAAAGTTACGCCTGCGATTGTGCCAAGCGTGAAAGACAGAAAATGTGATACTGCGCCCCACATGTGCCGCACCTCCTTTGAATTTTGAATATGAAAAAAGCGCAAAGGGATAAGAACACCTTTGCGCCGGGGTTATATAGCAAAACGCCGCAGAAAGAATCTGCGGCGTAAATTCATGTTATTCAGTTTTGTTTGACAACTTAGGATTTGTCTGATTAACAAACTGGAAGTTATTAAAAAATTTAGGAACTATCCTTATCTTCTCCAAAGCCATTCTATATCAGGAAAAGCCAAATGTACCACAAATGTCACACCAATTATTACTAATAATGCGACACCTATATAGCAGAATACTTTTATTACTTTCTTCAATCCCAACTTTCCTTTTTCAACATCTAAATAAATTGACGCAACTTTTTCATCTGTTAAATTTTTCTCCCTCACATCTTGGACATCAATACCTTTTACCAATTCATCCAAAGTCATACCGAAATAATCGCTTAACATTACCAATCGTTGGAAGTCGGGATATGACTGACCTGCTTCCCATTTAGAAATTGTCTGGCGAGATACCTGTAATTCTGCTCCCAGTTCCTCTTGAGACAGTCCCTGTTTCTTTCTGATCTCCAATAACCTTTCATTAAATTTCATCTGCTAAAGTCCTCCTATATGTTTAATAGGACAAATATATCGAAAACTCTTGAAAATAACAAGCAACCTTTGTTGTCAATCTGTCAACTGCCCATAACCTTCTCAAAAAACTTCAAAATTTACCGCCCCATTCATTTCTTACCCTGCAGGTAAGAAGTATTCCTCCCTTTTAGTTCGGTCAATTCCTTTTTGTCTATCACATATTTTACCACACCGACAAATTCTTATCTTCCCGAAGTGTTCCTGAAATATCCAAGATTTATCATGCTTTCAGGAAGATACGGCCCCACAGGGACCTCTCGCATTTCTTTCCGCTGAGCGTGGACCATGCGGATCGTGGACACCGTGCCGCCTTTTTCCCGCCCATCATAGACAGCGATCACCCGGTCTGCCTGGCCTACCATATAGCGGTTGCGCTTCATATAGACATTGGAAGCCCATTCCTCGCTGATAACCGCAACCTTCGCACATGCCTCCAGCATGGCTCTGGTCTGCCCGTCCTCCATCAGCCGCTTATAGCGGTTGCGGTAAGGAATTGCTGCCTCCAGGCGCAGCGCCGGATTTTCTTTTGCCTTTTCCAGAACAATCCGGGCAAATAGCTGATCGGCGCCGTCAGCAAAGCCGGAAATAAAATAGGTATAACCGTCTGCGATGGCTTTTTCAATTTCCCGGCGAAGGTCCTGCTCTGCCTGCTCCATATATTCAGCGGGGATCTCCCGGTGTCCGGTTACTCCGCATATTTTTTGTTCCATGATACCTGCCTCCCTTATGGCTGATAGTTAAAAACTACTGCATTTCTTATTTTAGTAGGTTACATTTAGCGTGTCAACAGAAATACCCCTTTTCATTTAGCGAATAGAGCCAGCCTGTAAGGTACAATCTATTACAGAATGGGAGGTGAATATGGTGTACGAAGATTTTGTCCCGGAAAGGCTGGCAAAACTGAGGATGCAGAAGGGTGTTTCCGCGCGGGATATGTCGCTGTCGCTTGGACAGGCCAACAACTATATCAACAACGTGGAGAACAAGAAAACGCTTCCTTCTATGCAGTCCTTCTTTTATATCTGTGAATACCTGGGCGTAACACCACAGGAATTTTTCGATGAAGGTAATCCGAATCCCGCCGCTTTAAAGGAATTTATCACAGAGGCAAAGAAGCTGGATTCCAAAACAATGTCTTACATCCTCGGCATTATGAAAGAACTGAATAGCAAAAAATAGAAGCAGTCGGCACGATGAGGCAGGCTGCTTTCTTTAATAAGTATTTCCATTTGCTGTTTTAACATACAGCCATAAGAAAAGGCCGCGTTTGCGGCCCTTTCCGTTATAATGCGTGGATTTCCTTCTCCAATTCTCCAACGGCCTCCATCATAGTTTCAAAAGATGGAATCTCCCCATAGAGCATATTCCGCATGGCAGAGTAATCCTCCTGCAGCGCACCCAGGCGGTATGACGGAGGAAGCAGCTTTAAGGTGGCCGGAACAGCCTCCGGGTAGCGCGCCCAGGCCCGCGGATAAAACTTCATCTTGAAATCGACCACTTTTTGCAGCAGATCCAGCCGTTCAAACGCTTTTTCCTTCACAGGCGATTTTGCCATACAGTAAAGGTCATAATAATGGCGGGAATACCGCTGGGGCATGGAAAGATGTTCAGGCCGGTTGGCCTCATGGTGAAGGATCGTCGCCTTTTCCCAGAAAGTCCGCTCCGGCGCCACCGTCAGGACAGAAACCTCTTTCTGCTTGAATAACTGCGGGTACTGCTCCGCGGCATACGGTACAATATCCACCAGCTCTGCCGGTGTCCAGGCTGCCAGCGCCCCAATCTCCAGCCGGATCACCTGTAAGGTAGAGGCATCGGTAAACAGGTTTGGATAAGCAAAGATCACCGTCTGTTTATCTTCCTCGTCTATGTAAAGATTGGCCGGAAGGCCCAATTCAGCAGAAAGCCCTTCCCGGACCTGCGGGCAGAAGGTTTCTGCCAGGAAAATCTCGGCCTTTCGGTTCGCCTCTTTATTGAAGGCATCCTGCTTGGTGTTCGAGCGTTTTTCCCAGGGTTCATTGATACCATACCCCAGGACACGCCAATCCAGAATCAGATCAATGTCCTCGGAAAACCGGCTGATAAGGTGATACCCTTTGGATAAACTGGTCCCGCCCTTAAATGTGACCGCCTTTTTCCACGGAGAGCGGTGGAACAGGTAATCCAGCGTCAGGCATACCCAAAAATCCTTTTCCACAATGGCATCGTGAAGGCCGGTTTTTGCTGCGGTGTTATGAAACAGCTCCCGCCGGTCATCAGCCGGAAGTCTGGCAATCTCAATCATTTTCTCTTTCTCCTTTGCAGATCTCTTTAATCACAGTGTAAATCCAATCCGTCGCTTCGGCCCCTTCTGCAAGGAGCGCCGCCTTTTCATCTTCATTCAGCCTGCGGGAAAGCACCCGTATGGTTTTTTCGTCCACATGTTCTTTCCCCAGGGTCTTTAACGCCTGGATCACCAGGATCGTCATAGGCGACAGGCCCGTGACCTCCTTGTTGGTCCGGTGCTTAAATTCAATCTTTGTCTTATCCCATTCATAGGTTTTATATGGCCCATCGCTGATATAGGACCATACTGCCGTTACCTGGGTAGACAGCCCCAGCATATTTAATGCGGTATCTCCACAGGGAGCGATAGTCCAATGATAGCATCTCGCCAGTGCTTTGGCAACCGCATCCGGGTCCGCCGCCACATATTCCCCAAGGAGCTTGCTGTATTTCGGCTTTTCAAATACTCCCCGGATAACACGGCGCAGAACCCCTTCCTGGATCAGCCGGTTAATGCTCTGCTTAATCGTATTGTTATCTGCAATATCCGCAAAATCTGAGTTGACGAATACGCTGCCCTCCGGGGCGTTTATGATCCGGTCACGGATTTGTTCTGTATAGCCGTTGTTCATACGACCAACCTCCTTCATGTAACCAATATTATATATGATTGGTTACATCAATGCAATAGCTACACCTCCTTTTTAGGTTGTCCGTATAAAAAATTTTTATTCATTCCGGCTAAAAATACACTTATTTTCCCGTGCTGCCAAAAGCGCCCGCGCCGCGTTGTCCGCCCAGATCATTCACGAAATCCGCGATCACCACAGGCATGATGATAAGCTGCCCGATCCGGGAATCTTTCGCAAGTGTTTGGGCCTCGTTTCCCACATTGCTGACAATGGCGTGGATCTCGCCCCGGTAGCCGGAATCCACAGGGGGCAGCTCACAGACCACCCCTTTTGCCGCCAGGCTGCTCCTGGGAAACACATAGGCGGCATAACCGTCAGGCACCTCCAGGCCAAAGCCCAGCGGGATTTTAGCAATCCCGCCAGGCTCCAGGGTACAGTCAAAAGGCATATAGACATCCGCCCCGGCGTCATTGGCATGGGAGCGGAGGGGACGGTGGTTCTCCGGCAGCCCAAAATCAATGATCTTGATCTTCACTGGCCGCCTCCTTCCAGCGCGGCAGGATAGTCCTGGCGCAGCAGGGCAAGGGGCAGCGCCCCTTTTTCGCACGGGCAGCCGCAGGACATATCTTTTTCCCGACAGCCCTCCCGCTGGCAGAAGGGGCCGGTAAGCTCCGGGCTGAACAGTTCCGGGTCCAGCGCATACAGGTCCGCCCATATCTTCAGCAGGACAAAGCGCGTTTCATCCGTATTGCGGCGGCAAGTCCGCTGGCCGATCATGTGCTTCCACTGGTAAGGCGTGGCGCTGATGATCAGCACATTGCGAAGGCTCTGCGGGGCAAGATACCCCGCGGCGTCCCTGGAAATCCCGCAGGCGCCTATATCCGCATAATGCTCCATGGCAGCCCGGCACTTTTTCAGGTAGAAGTCATGTACCCACTGGCTGGCCGTCAGGATCTCATAAGGCACCACAAAATCAGCCTGCCCCGCATAATTGCTGTACTGCAAAGAGGCGCTGATAAACTTGACCTCGTTTTGGTGCCGGGTGATCTGCGCCAGAAAACGCCTGCTGGCGCCCACAACCGCCACCGTGATAACCGAAAGCTTCTGTACGGCGGGGTGTGGCAGAGAGGCGATCCGTTTGACCGTATCGGCAGTATAGGCTTTCTCATAAAGAGCCATAAGGTCATCCATGGAATGGATCGCATGGCCCCGCTGGGTGAGCCTTGCCGCAAACACCATGTTTTTCTCTGCTTCCTGTACCGCAGTGCAGTTCAAAATTTTAGTTTCAATCTGGTTGATGTTCCAATTCCTCCTTTATCACAGCTTTTAGTAAAAACAGATAGTTAAGGCTGTCGGTGATCTTTTCCTCCCAGACAGCCAGCTCAAAAGTTTTCCGGTCCGTAAAGCACATATCATAAATGGAGATGATGTGCTTTGCCATCATCCCGGCCAACGCACGCTGCGGGGTGCTATCCTGGATCGCAGCCGCCGCTTTGAAGGCGCTGAGCCGGTCCGGGTTGTCGCCGGTATATTCTTTGGCCTTCTGAATCAGAAGCCCTTCACACTGCCGTACCTGTTCCCGGAAAACAGCCTGAAATTCTTTTTGTGTCATAACTCACCCCACTTTACGCCGTAGGAAGATAAACCCAATCGCGCATCAGGCACACGCTGGGTTCGTCCTCCCGCGGGATCAGCCGGAAGGCGCACTCGGAATACACTGTGCGCTTATCCTCAAATTCCATGTTGTAGGCTTTATAAAAGCGGTATTCCAGGTTGGAGATCACGCACCGGAGCATTTGAAGGGCTTCCCGCTGGGAAGTGACAATGCAATCCCGGTCAACGCTGCGTTTCAGGGCCAGCAGGGATTTATAAAGCTGCACTTCCGTCCGGTAAGGGCGGGCATACCGTTGATCCAGCCAGCCGCAGAAGGCTACCGGGCCGCTCTCGACCACATGCGCCTCCGGGTGGTGGAAGCCGTAGCTGTCCAGGTTGGCGGTATTCAGAAGGTAGAGCATTTCTTTCAGCTCCGCGCTGGGCATATCGTAAAACCGCAGCATGGAGCGGTAGAGATGGACATATCCGGGAATGGGAACAATGTTATTTACCATTGCAAATCCTCCATATATAGAGATGGGCGCGGGAGCAGCCGGCATCCCGCGCCATCTTTCTGAAATCTGTTATTCAGTTACAGCTACTAGCCTGCCCATGACGATAAAGCGGTCAGCGCCGCCATTGGTACAGGTGGAAAGGGTCAGCACCTTGTCGCTGGAAGTGACGGAAACGCCGGTTTCGATCACAGAACGCTCCTGCATTGCGGAAAGCCAGGTCGTATAAGCGCCGCTGTCTTTCCATTCCAGCGCCCAGGGAGAAGTTTCGCTGCCGGATTCCTCCGGGCTTGCCACAAATGCGGAAAACACCTCGACCACATAGCCGCCCTCCGGCGTTACCAGGTACATTTCCGGGTGTTCGTCATAGTAAGCCTGCGCTTTGTATTCCACCAGCGTGGAGAACATGGAGCCGTCCCGCATGTTGTGCCCATAGATGATCGTGTTGTTGTCGGAAAAATCCTCCGCGTTTTCATAGTCGATGAACAGGCAGCCCACCTTGTTTGCCGTACCGTCATACAGGTGTTTCAGGTAGTAGCTGTTATCCTCGCCCTGGGCCACCGGGTACTGAATGACCGTGCCGGGAAGCTCCAGCCATGCCTTGACATCCGGCCCCTGGGCCAGCAGGCTTTCAAAGTCCACCGTGGGCAGAGAAATGGAGGAAGCGCCGGTTTCCTCCGGCGCCTCCACAGTTCCATTTTCCCCGTCTGTTTCAGCCGGGGTGACATATTCCGAAAGCCCGGCATAGGTATCGGCGCTTTCCTTGTACTGGCCGATCTCCCGCGCCAGCATAAAGCCGCTGCCTACTGCCATGGCAATGCAGATCAGAAGCACACCCGTTGCCGCCTTGCGGCGTCCAGGGCTGGCCTTCTGGCCTTTTTTCTTGTAAGCGCACAGGAAAAGGGCAACACCGCTGCCGATCACCGCCGCGCCCAGCACGCCGATCCAGATATACAGGTTATAATCATCGCCTGTCTGCGGGACCGGCTTAGAAGGATTGGAAGGTGTTGTCGGGTTATCCGGGGTTTCCGGCGTATCAGGCGCTTCCGGGGTTTCTTCCTCCGGCTTTTCATTGAAGAAGCTCACTTCGGCGGTTTCATCGGCCTTGATCTCCACCGTGGCGCCATCCGGGATGATATAGTCCTCGCTGGCCTTATTTTTCACCTCGGTCACAGTGTATTTGCCCACGCGCAGCCCTTCGATCAGGATGATACCATCCTCCGGGCTTGTGAAAGTCTCGCAGTAGGTGCCATCCTCACTTTTCACCTCAAAGGCAAAGCCGTCCTTGCGGCCATCGCTGGAATCCTTCGTGATTTTCAGGTTGCCGCGGTAAGCCTCATTCACAAATCCGCGGCCAGCCTCACCATTTTCCACAACGACAACCTGCCCGTCCGTGGTGATTTCAAAATAGTAGGCATTGGGATCCAGCTTGTGGCCTTCCGGGGCCGTTTTCTCTTTAACAAAATAGCCCTTCGCCAAAAGGCCGCTCATTTCATGGAACCCTTCATCGGTTTCCGTCAGTTCCCCGATCAGGGCGTCGCCTTCATCAAATGCCTTATCGCCGTTGGTGTCCTCGTAAAGCTCAAAGACAGCGCCGGGCAGCCGGTGGAGGAATGGATTGTCCGCAGTGTCCTCGCCGGTATCATCATCGGCGCTTTCTGCCGTCTCACCAGCCTCACTTTCAGAAGTGTTTTCCCCGTTCTCCTGGATAGACTTCAATTCGTCCACAGCCTCGGTCTTGATAATCTGCACCGTACCGTGGATCAGGGTATTGTCAATCTCGATTTCAACGGCCTGCCCATCGGTGCCGATATAGACATGGTGCTGTTCCGGGCTGATGGAGTACAGGGCCGAAGGGCTGGCAATCTCCTTGATGATCCAATGGCCGAAAGGCACGTCCTCAAAGGAGAAGGCTCCGTTTTCCCCGGAAGTCGTCACCAGCAGGGCATTTTCCTCGGTAAATTCTTCCGTGCCGGGAGCAAACAGGCCGATCAGCGCGCCCTCCAGGGTAAGGTCCTCACCGCCTTCGGGGTCCTCGCCGTATTTCACGCCGTCAATGCGCCCACGGATCATCTCATTGGAAATGGCCTCGCCGTCATTGACCGCAATCGTAACCAGAGCGGTTTCCTGCCCGGCATACGCAAAGACTACCGGGTACTGCTGATCGGAAAGCACAAATGCCTCATTGGTGGTGCGTTCCTGGACATAGAAGCTGCCAAAAGGCAGATCGGAGGCAAAGACCGCCGAATACTGGCCGGGCGCGTCCTCCACCGGCGCAACCGCCACGACTTCCAGAAGCCCGCCCGCGGGAATCACGCTGCCATCCAGGGCAGTCAGGTCCTCCGAAGCGTACAGGCCAAAGGAAATATCCTTGTATTCCTCGCCAAGCCCAATGCCAAAGGTTTCGTCTGTTTCCAGGGATTTCAGAAGGTCGATCTCTACCTTCTGACGTTCATCATAAAGACCGATGGCCGCCTGGGTGATCTCTACCTCCTGACCGGCATAAGTAAGCTCGGTATAAATCGGTGTGGGGTCCAGCACCATGCCTTCCGGCGCCTGGCGTTCCTCCAGACGGTAGCGGCCCAGGTATAAGAGTCCGCTCTGGGCAGTTCCATCCTCACCGGTAGTCAGTGTTTCTACCACCGTGTCTTTTGCCGCCCGCAGGGTGCCGTCCCCGGTATAAATATCTTCATCGGCAATCACATCATAGACCGCGCCGGGAAGTCCCTGGACCTCGTACACCGGCTGATAGAGGCCATCGTTTTCCTGGACAGAAGCGAATACCTCGCCGGTCTTTGTAATGGTGAGCTGGCCTTTCTGCGGCATATTGTACTGCGTAACAGTTACAGTCGCCTCGCTGCCGTCAATGGTAAACGGCATCGGCTCATTGGACAGCACATAGCCATAAGGCGCAGCCACCTCATGCAGTTCGTAATCCCCCACAGGCAGAGGTTCCGGCAGCATCAGCCAGCCCTCGTCAGAAACATAGAAAGTATCGAGTGTCTCCGGGTTTGGATAGTAGATGTCCTGGGTGATAAATTCCCCGGTAGAAAGGTCTTTGATCTTAAAACCGGTGCCGGTCATGGGAATGATATTTCCCGTCTCCGCATCACATTTTTCCACTTTCAGCCGGGCCGTAATAGTGCGGTTGTTCAGGATATAGCTGTACGTTTCCCCATTGGAAGAAATAAAGACTGTAAAGTCCGGCACAAATCCTTTTCCGTCCTCACCGGCAACCTGATGTACGGTATAGTGCCCGTAAGGGAGCTGTTTGGAAGCGGCAAATCCGTCGCTGTCCGTTGTGAGCAGGTCGCGCTCGCTTTCCTTCGCGTTGTCATAGCAGCCTGCGGCTTTTAAGTAAACCTCAAAAACGGCACCGGCTTCCGGGCGTTCCACCACACCCTCATTGGGTTCCTCGGTGTTTTCATCCTCCGGCACATCCGGGTCCGTCTCATCGGTATGCTTTACAAGCTGAATGTTCCCATAGATCACCGTTTCCGTGACCTGGCTTTCCGCTGTATTCAGCTCAATCTCATACAGGGAAGGGGAAGCGCCGACCTCGTAGACAGTCTCGTTGAGCAGATACCCGGTGCTGGGGGAGATTTCACGGATCGTCCAGGCATCGCCGCACACATAATAGCGGGTCATAAAGCTGCCGTCTGCATCCGTGGTATAGGTATCGACCAGTTCGCCGTTGTTATAGATCCCGTAAGTCGCTCCGGCAAGGGTCGCATCCCCCTGGGCAGTGCCCGTATCCGCATCGCTCTTTACCACATGGACACGGAATTTCTTCAAAATGTTGCTGAAATGGACGGTGGAAGTCTGGCCGCTTTCAATGGTGACATACTGTGCGGCAGGTGTCACATAGCGGTCAACCGGAATTTCTGTCACAAGATAAGTGCCGGGAAGGAGCTTCTTTTCAATCTGCCCGTTTTCCCCGGTCGTCACGTTCTCATTGACTTCATTTCCAAGAAGATCCGTACCGGAAATGTTGAAGGAAATCCCGGAAACAATGCCGTCCTCACTGGTCTTGACGAGTTTTGCGGTGCCATAGGTTTCTGTCTTGATCTTTACAAAAAATGATACCGGGTCACTGGCTCCGGTCATCATGGTCTGATAGCCGGGCCTTCCCCAGATCAGCATATCGTTGGCAACCGGAATATCTTTCCGAAATTCAAACGTCACAGGGTCCATAATCATATCCTTGCTTGTGAAGGTATACTGATTGCCGTTCCTTGTGACAGACACGCCGCTGCCGGAAAGCAGATCCAGATCAATTCCCAGATTGTTTGTATCGGTAACGGTCAGGGTATAAACCCTCTGTTCCGAATCCCATTTCAGCTCCAGTTCCGGCGCCCCGTCTTTACTGGAAGAAGTAAAAGAGGGGACCGTGGAATGGGAAGCCACCTGCTCCAAGATCCAGTTGTACGCTTTTTCCGCAGGGCGTCCGGCGATCACGCTGTAATACTGATCTGCTGACGCATGGCCGTTCCCGTGGCGGCTGTATGGGTCGCTGCGGAGCTGTTGCTGGTACTCCCAGAGGATGATCTGGGTTGCCATTTTATAGTCATCCTCGTTGATGCCGGAGACCGGAAGGCTTGCGCCAGGTTTCCAGCCATAGATCGCCGTTAGGGTAATGCCCCGTCTGGCTTCGGCAGGAAGCAGGTTTAAGTATTGGCTGTTCGTCCCGCTCTCTGATGTATACGTGTTATCAGAGGTATTGTAGGGAATCCCGCTCTCCACACAATAAACCTGATGGCTGGTTCCATCGGAAACGGTCAGCATATAGTGGCGGTAAGCACTGCCTCCAGAGCTGGTGCGTACATCCATGGTCCCATCGGAATTGTAGACCAGGTAGGTGTAGGGCGCGGGCGAGTAGTAATGCTGCCCGTCAGAACCCACATACTGATCGCCCAGCCAGGAGCTTGCCGTCTGACCCGGCTCCATGGCAAAGGCAGACATGGGCAGCAGCCCCAGGAGGCACAGCGTGCTGAGAAGAAAGGCCAGCAGCCGTTTCAGACCGTGGCGGCACGTTTTTGTTTTCTCCATGAAAAATCCTCGCTTTCTTAAAAATAAAGGACAGCCTTATTTGCTGCCCTTGTCATCAAAATCATCTTCGGTAAGGTAATCCGGTTCCCCGTATGCCTCGTTGGTTTCATCATCTTCACCGTAACCGTCATCCTCGAACTCGTCCTCATCCATAGCCGCCTGCTGTTTCGGGCGCACGATCTTGAAGTAGTAGCCCAGCCCGCCAGCGGCCGCAAGAGCGATCACCAGGAAGATAATCATGCCGGTATTGCCGCCGGATTTCTCCGGCTCTGCTTCCGGCTGTTCGGTTTCTTCCGGCGCCGGTTCTTCCGTCACTTTGCCCAGGCAGCCGTTCAGGTCATTTTTGCAGACCGGGCAATCGGTATTCACCGCGCCCGCCTCGCATTTTTCCGTACAGTTGCAGGTGACAACCTCAATGGCGCTTTCGCCGCCATTATCCTGCTGGGCCAGGGAGAGCAGATCTTCCTCCGTAACGCCATTCAGGAAGTAGACGTTTTCCGAATCCCGCTTCCCGTCAATGATAAGGTAAAACACATTTCCGTCCGCGGTGGTGATGGTATAAAACTGCTTATCATCTTCCTGTCCGGTGGCTGAGTCCAGGACCGTGCCGGTGCCTTCCGGGGTAAATGCCCCTTCCGGCACAGCCGATTCCGTTTCGTCCTCTGTATCAGAACTTTCAGAAGAAGCCTCTGCTTCTTCCTGGGAGGCCGAAGGGGTCTCGGCGGCCTGGCTGCTTTCCGAATTGCCGGAAGCATTGTTTGATGAAGGAGAAGGCGCGGGCGTTTGGGAAGGCGCAGCCTGTGTTTCCCCACTGGAAGATTGGGGCGCGGCAGAGGAAGCCGCCTGGGTCTGCGCCGGTTCCTCATAATAAGGGTTATCCAGCTTTACCTCTTTGGAGCGGTTGCCGGAATAGTCCACCGCGTAAACCGTCACTTCCTTGCCGTCCCCGGCGTAATCCTTCAAGGCCACGGTACCCTTGCCGTTGACAAGGCTGTTGATCCGGGTCCCGTCCACATACACCGCCTCCACGCCGGACATATCATCGCTGGCCTCCACCGCCAGCTTATCGTCCTTTAAGGTCGCGGTAAGGGTGGGCGGCGTGGTATCGCTGCCCGTGGAAGCGTAAGCGGTGACAGGCAGGACAACGGCGCTCATGCAAAGCACAAGCGCCGCCAGAACATTCCTCACTTTATTCTTCATGGCCGACCTCCTGTTCTCCCGCAGGAGGGGCGGCCTCCGGAACCGTAAAGGTCCCAGCCCTGTGCGCCTTCAAAAATTCCGCCAGCTCCTTCGGGGTCAGGTGGAAATCACGGCCAATATCGCCGTAATCCTCGTTCTCCAGCCGGGTCTTTTCCTCTTTGAAAAGCTCCAGCTTTTTTTGCAGGTCTGCGATTTTCTTTTCCGTTTTTTCAATATCCCTTGCGAGTTTGTCAATTTTGGGATTCAATTTATTACCTCCGATCTTTAATTGGTTGAGATACGCCCAAATGCGTAAAAATGTTCGGTCCAGTAGGATGTATTGATATTGGCATACTGCACCGGATCCCCGGCATGGATCATCTGCCCGTTGCCGATATAGATCCCTACATGGGTTACAGGCGTGCCCGCCGAGTAGGTGCCGGTGAAGAAAATCAGGTCTCCCGGCTGGGCGTTCTCTCTGGAAACAGGGGTACTCATGTTGAAAAGCCCCTGAGCTGTGGAGCGCCCCACACTGGCAACACCGCTCTGGTTGAGGACATAGGAAACAAAGCCGCTGCAATCAAAGCTGTTTGGTCCCGAAGCGCCGAACACATAAGGCTTTCCGAGATGTTTCTGCGCCTCCGTAATCAGCGCCGCATAATCGCCATCACCCATAGGAGCGCCGGGATATGCGGGGATTTCCGGCCCGCCCGCGCTTCCAGGGATCAGGCTGGTCCCGGTATGGTCGCCGGTATCGGTAAAATACAGGGGATTAAGGTACTGCCCATCCACCAGCACTTCCAGGTGAAGGTGCGGCCCAGTGGAATCACCGGTGCTGCCCACTTTGGCAATGACATCCCCCTGTTTGACTTCCTGCCCGGCAGACACCAGAAGTTCCGAGCAGTGGGCGTATTTTGTGGTAAGGGTCCGCCCGTCCTCCATGGCGCCCTCCAGCACCACGATCAGCCCGTAGCTGCCTGCTTCCCCGGCCTGCGTTACCACGCCGTCATGCCCGGCCAAAATCTCCGTGCCCTGGGGCATCCCAATATCCACCGCCTTATGATAGTTCTTTTCTCCGCTGATGGGGTGGACGCGGTAGCCATAGTAGCTTGTGACATAAGGGAGCCAGTTGGTATCGCCAAACACGTTGGAGACATACTGGCGGTTGCCCTTCGTCATCATCAGGATATTAAAAAGCTGGGCCTGTTCCGTGTCCATACGGGCGGCGATCACGTCCGTAAAGGATTTGGCCGTCAGGTTGACATTGAGAATCCGCCACTCATAGGTCACTTCTACCTCATAAGTCTCGCCGGTACTGGGGTCCGTCCGGGTTTCCGTGCGGGTGCGGGTCTCCACTTCCTCCACAAATTCGAGGGAATACTGCTCGGCAAAAAGCTCCTGCAGCACCGCCTCAATATCCTCATACTGGAAGGCTTGATAGGACGCGGTGAGGAATCCCATCAGCTCAAAGGGGTTGTGTCCGATATTGCCCACATGATAGCGGTATTCATCGTAGCCGGGGTGGTCCGCTTCGGCATTGTCAATCTGCATCTGCAGGTCGGTTTCCCACTCCGTATAAACCAGCTCGGCATTGTTGATGTCCTGATCTTCCGCGGTATAGCTGGACGCCGCAATCGCGCCGGCACCGCCTGTCCCTATGCTGGAACAGGAAGAAAAGAGGGAAAAAATCAGGACGACGATCAGGAACAGGAGCGCCGCCATCAGGCAGAGGGCCGGGTGGCGGCTGGCAAAACGCCCAACCGCGCCTCCGGCTTTTTTCGTGACAGCGGCCGTTTTTCCGGCAGCCTGCCCGGTGCGCCGGGCGGTCCTGGCGGCCTTGGCATACTCCCTTTTTAAGCGGTGCTTCTGCCACATGCGGGAAAACACATTGCTCTGCAGCTTGGGGTTGTCGTGAAGGGCCTGCTGGTAAGCCGCCCTTGCGCGGGTTTTCACCGTCTTTTTCTGCAGCCGGGCCACTTTGCGGTAAGGGGCGGTTTTCCGGCGGTGGTTCAGGGCGCGAAGCCCTCCCTCCGCCACCAGCTCTGTGCGGTGGGCCGCCTCAATGCCCACGTTTTCATGCTCATTCTCATAGATCTTCTTGTGGGCATATCCGATGGCCGCGTTTGCGCCTTTTTTCACCGGGCGCAGAGGTTTGGCGCCTTTTATGTGTTCCTGTTGGGAGATCACCTCTTTTTCAAATTTTAAGCGCCGTTTGGCATTGCCGGTGGCAGCGTCCGGCTCTACCTCCAGCCGCAGTTTCCGCCTGGCCGGAAGATTGCCTTCGGCCTGTTCCAGCTTCCGGGCGGTCCGTTCCGCCTTCTGCCGGGCTTTCACCAGCTTTTTGCCGGGAGCATCCGGCGGCAGTTCGTCCTCGGCAAATTGCAGTTTTGAGGTACGGGGCTGTTCGGCGGCCGCTTCACTGGCGCTGCTGGACTCGGAAAATTTCTGCTGATGCCGAGAACGCCGGCTTCCGGGCTTTTCCCGTGGTTCCTCCTGCGGGGCGTCCTCATGGGCTTCCGTCTGCAAATCCTCCAGAGGGGAAGCATCCGCATCCTCCACCGGCTCTATCTGCGGGGCGTCACCGTTTTTCGGCCTTTGCTGCCGGGTATGGCGGGCTTTGACCGACAGGTCCTCCAAAGAGTCAGGAGAATCCCTTGCCTGCCGCAGATCAAAATCCTGCTCCCGGCCGCTGATACGGGTTTCCTCACCGGAAGCGGCGCCCCGTTCCACCAGCCCGTCACGGGTCATCTTGTGGAATTTCTTTTCCTTTGCCCTAAATTCTTCATCCCTTGGCAACTGCATCACCTCCCATACGCCAGGCGGTGAAGAAGGTTATCACGTCCCGGCCTCCGCGACTTCCTCCGGGCGGGTCGTCATGATCTGGTACAGGCTGGTGTCCTTCGGGAAGTGATCGACAAAGGGGATAATCACATTCCCGAAAAACAAAAGGCCCTCGCCGGGGCCGCTGTGGGTCACATAGGAAAGCTGCGTCGGGCTGATCCCAAGCTGTTTCGCCAAAATCTGCCTGTCGCCCTGAGCCTGGTTCAGCATGTAGATGAAATCCGAGTTTTCAAAGATGTTCTCGATCTCACGGGAGGCCAGCAAATCCTTCACGTTCTGCGTCAGGCCGCTTGGAATCCCGCCCCATTTTCTGAAACGCTTCCAGATCTCAACAGAAAAAGCACCGGTCTGGCCTTTGAGAAGGAGATGAAATTCATCAATATAGAACCAGGTCGTTTTATGCTTCTCCCGGTTGGCGGTGACGCGGTTCCACACGGCGTCCTGCATGATAAGCAGCCCGATCTCTTTCAAGGCTTTGCCCAGGGATTTAAGCTGGAAGCACAGGACGCGGTGGCTGTCCATGTCGATGTTGCTCCTATGATTAAACACATTTAAGCTGCCGTTGACATAGATTTCAAGGGCAGTAGCGATATTCTGGGCCTCCGGCTCGCTCTGCTTGCGAAGCAGTTCATACAGGTCGCCCAAAATCGGCATATTTTCCGGGCGGGGGTCCTGCAGGTAATCCCGGTACACCAGGCGGGTGCAGCGGTCAATGATGGTTTTCTCGATAGGGGTAAGCCCATCCTTGCCGCCGATAATCAGGTCACACAAAGAGAGGACAAAATCGCTCTTTAATGTAATGGGGTTCTCGTCATCACTGTAATCCAGGTTGATGTCCAGCGGATTGATGTAGTTGGAGGAAGTGGGTGAAAGGTCAATGACCTGCCCCTGTTTCCCAAAGCGTTTTACCAGCGGGCCGTATTCATTTTCCGGGTCCGCGATGATGATAGAATCATCCGTCAGCAGGAACACATTGACGATCTCACGCTTGGCGCTGAATGATTTGCCGCTGTTGTGGACGACCAGCCCGTTTTCCAGCAGGAAATTCATATAGCGGGGGACGGTCAGGTCATACACCGGCACTTTTTGGGGCAGTTTCAGCACTGATACCCGCACCGCGGTATGGCCGCCGCTCAATTTCTGGCCTTCCTTCACATCCACCGCCTGCATGTACTCCCCGGTGCCATCCATAATGAGATGGCTTTCCGTACAGCGGAAGGTGGTCCCGTCCTCCAATGTGATCTGCTTTAAGACATCCGCATATTTCTCAATGCGAATATCCCGCGCCATGGCAGTGATAACCTGCCCGGTTTCATCATCAAAAGTCTTGACCTCGATTTCCTCTACACCGCGCGCCAGCAGTTCCTCAAAGGAGGCAGCGCTGCCGTCTGCCAAAAGAATCCGGGTATCACCGGCAAAGCAGCCGGGCGTGCCAAGAAACAATCCATTAGGGTTTTTCAGCAGCTTGCGGTTCGCCATAATCAGGTTTGAGGAAATGGCGTTGAGGCCGTAATACAATGCCTGCCCATCCTGGAACAGTTCGCAGGTGGTAAAGGGTACGAAAATAGCGGTGCTGCTGGTAGTGAGGCCCCGCTGGATCTCGATCTGGTTCTGGCCCAGCGCCAGAGAGGACATAAGGCCCTGTTCCTGCTGGTAGTCCAGGCGTTTCAGCGCGCAGTTGTACTTTTGGGCAATGCCGGAGGCAGCCATAATGTCGCTGAACAGCTTTTGCCTTTTCGGGGCGATGTTCTGTACCAGCACCGTTACCAAAAACATACGCTCATTCCGGGATTGCAGATCTTGAAGCAGGTTTTGGGCTTCCTCCCCATAGGTGGCAAGGTCCGTGGGAATGATGTCCATATCATATCCGGCCCGCACCGCCTTTTTCTGCTCCTCAATTTTCATTTTCTGCAAATCGCTCATTTTCCGCTTGATATTGCGGATCGCCGTGGCCTGGTCGATAGACTGGATATGCAGGTTGACCGTCACCGCATCGTCCAGGTCCAGAAATTCGGCCAGCATCCGGTCTGTCAGCTCCGGCGCTAAGATCTGCAAAAAGGACATGGCGCCGGAATACTCCCCAATGCGGAAGGTCTTGCCATCCTTGGAGAAGGTAAAACTGGTGGGCGCGATAGAATCCTTTGTGGAAAGGCCGGTTTTGGCAAGGTCGCTCCAGGCAAACTTAAATTTCTCCTGACCGCTTGGATGGAGCTGGCTGTGCAGAAGCTCCAGCCGTTCCAGCCCGCTTAACGGGACCGCCTGGACGCCCAGGGTCTTAAAGTTGTTCAGCACATCCGTTTCCACGCGCTCCAGCCGCATTTTGGCGGTACGCAGGTCGTCTGCCTCAATGCCAAAAGTGATATACTTGCGTTTGGCAAGGCCGTTGTTGCCTTTTTCGAGCTGGTTTTTAAGCATCTCCGCGTACTCACGCCGGATGTCGTCATACTCGTCCCCCTGGGGCGGGATCGCAATGCTTTTGGAAAAGTCCTGCATATTGGCCCGCTGGTTGATAAAGGTGAGCTGGACGCTGATTGTAGAATCAAAGTAATTGAGAAAATCGCAGTAATTCTCGAAAATCTGCGCTTTATCGTCCGCCTGGGCAAGCTGGTAGTTAATATCGAAAAACTGAATGGTCTTGGTGTACAGCTTATCATTGACGCGGCAGATACCGTCCTTATAGATCTCCCGGTAGGGGATCGTCTGCTGGGCTGTCTGCGGCGCGTCCCGCTTTACTCCACTGAAAAAGCCGCCCTTGCCAGGCGGCTTTGCATGAGGCCCAGGTGTTTTACCGGCCTTTTTTACTGCGGACCGGTTTTTTCGCGCCTGCTGGATGTTTGCCTGCAGGCGCTTTTCCTGCGCTTCCTGCTGTTTGGTTTTTGGCAATACTTATTTCCTCCTTCTTCGACATGATTTTATAAAAGTTCCGGGTTTTATATGGGCGCGTCTCCGGCCACAGGCGGTGACGGATCATATTTTTCAGAATCTTCTCCGCGGGCTGGCCGTCACGCTCATACATTGCCATAAAGAAAAAGGGCATCATAAGCCCGATCATCAAAAGCACCGAAGCGGTATTCCCAATCGCCGTGCGGGTGAGAAAATACACCGGCAGGCCAACCGCCCCGGCAATGCTGAAAAAAATAAGCTGCCTTTTCGTTAGATTAAAGGCAACTTTGGTCTTAACCTTCGTCAAATCCTTTGGAACTGGTACATAGGGCAAAAAATCACCTTCTTTCCTTCAAATGCCTGCCACTGTAAAAACAGGGCAGGAACAATCCTTGTTTTTTGCTTTACCGCTCTTTCTCGTGGTGCGGCTTTTTATCAGGATCACCCATGCGGGAACTCTGTTCAATAGCCTTTTGCAGCCGGTCTTTCACGGAACCGCTCGCCTGGAGCTGCAAAGGTTCCGCCTCCTGTGATAGTTCCCAAATATCTTCCGCAACTTTATCTTCCACAGGAAAGGTATCGTAGACATTTTGGGGCCATCTGCCGGATATATAGCCCAAAGGGTCATCCAGCCGGAGCAGCAGTTCGGCTTCTCCCGGCTGAAAGGTATAGTGTTCAGCCAGATAGGTATAAACTTCCTGGACAGTAGCAATTTCCCTCGCGTTTGCGACCAGCGCGCCCGTACTGAGAGAATCCAGCTTTTCCATGTAGGCAAAATAATTCTGGCCCAGGCGTTTTATCAGTTCTGCTTTTGGATCTGCCTGGGCCGGAGGAAACCGGTCAAATTTATGGTATGCGCCGATTTTCTCCAACAGTTCGCAGATAGGAAAGCTATGGGTATGGGTGTTTTCCTCTTTGCACCAGCGGGCAACTTCCAACGGGTCCTGAAACGACAGCAGAGCTTCCACCTCTGCCGGGGTAAAAGGATGTTCCACTTTCAAATAGTAATGAAGCTGGGCGAGATCCTGCAGCTCATAAATACTGCCAATGTCCTGTGAGTCCAGCAAATCCGCATGGACTTTCAGGCAGTCATCCAAGCGCTCCATCAGCAACCGTTTCGCTTCCTGTTCCAAACTCAAATTTCCTCCTTTCCCGCCGGGAGGGTGTTGGTGCAATCGACTTCGTTGCCCCAGACATCCCAGCCCGGCGTTTTCTGGCGGGCAAAAAGCTCTACCCTGGGCTGGTCGCCCATCAGCTTGACGATCTTATCCCGCACAATATCCGGCTTTTTGCTGTGCTGCTCGATATGGGAAATGACAAATTGATGGATTCCGGCGCTCTGCCGTTTGGGATGGCCGCGGGTAGCCAGAAGGCACACCTCCGCGTTAGAGCGCGTCCAGAACCCCATGCCGTAAAACCAGGTATCAGCTTTGCGGTTTTGTTTCAGCCACAGGAAGGCCAGCGTTTTATATTGGAATCCCCAGGCGTCAATGACGCGGAACGCTTCTTTAAGCTGTGGAAACGTACCCCAAAGAAAAAGTGCGCTGTCCTTGGCCGCAAGGTCCGCAACTGGAAGCGCACAGATTTCCTCAATGCTCATCGTGGGATAATGGTTTTCCGCAACCCCGTGGCCCCGCTTCATATCGTAACGCCACGGCGGGTCCGCATAGATGATCCCGTATTTTTTATCCTCCGGCATCAGCGGGCGGGGCCGTCTTTAGCGGCGGCTGCCTTCACCGGCTGGCTTTTCACCTTACCGGCGTTCTCTTTCAAAGCCCCGGAGAGGGAAGGACGGTCATTCATCCCCCTGGCAGCTTCCAAAGTGGCCTGCATTTTTTCAATGGCAGCGCCATACCCCTCCGCAACAGCCTCATTAAGCTGCTTTCGGAAATCTGCCGTGATTGGCTTGCAGATGTCCCTCCAGTTCCCGTTTCCGTCCTGCTGGGAAGGCATGTTGACATACAGCCCTTTCTCACTGGCGCAGACCTTCAAGCCTTCCACCACAAAGCAATCGTTGATGGTAATGGCCGCAAAGCCTACCAGGTTTTCTTTGGGGGTGATCGGGCGCACCCGGACATCCAGCTTCAAAGGCATGGCATCGTTTTTCTCCGGTGCGGCATTGGAAGCAGTAGTATTCGTATTGCTCATGGAATAACCTCCTTAAATTTGAATGATATAAGCACAATCAATGTGCATTGAATATTGATTTTGATAACGAGCCTGTCTTAAACAGGGCAAAGGCCAGCAGCACCGTATAGCCTGCTGTACCCCAGATTGCGGCATGCACGCTGCTGGAAGATGGGATGGATTGTACCAGTACCGCATAGATTGCAACGCAGATTAAAATTAGGAATCCCTGGAAGCCAAGGGCGAACAGGGAGCGTAGGTAATTGGTCCCCATCGCTCCCCATTCGCGGTTGGCAAGTGTGGAAAAAGGAATCGGCGCAATGCTCACGGTCAAATAAATTTCTATCATTCTGCCGTAAACAATCACGAAAATCACGATAGACAAAATCCACATGCACAGATTGATGATGTGGGTTTCCAGCCATAGGCCGATCAGTTCCCAGATCCCCATAGCTTGAAGCTGTGTTTCCAGATCGGCCATGGACGCGGCCACATCCAGATTTCCGTTGATGATCCCCGCGCTGTTCGCCACAACCGTCTGCGCCACATCGAATACGGCCATCACAATCGTAAAACAGTTGGTGAGCAGATAGGTGGCAACGAAGGTCTTGAACACCCACTTAAAGATGTTGAAAGTGTCAAATTCGTGCATGTTGTTTTTCTCAAGAATCATCTGGATCAGCTCATACACCAGCACGAAAGTTAAGATCATACCGGCAATGGGCAGCACTACCGTTTCCGATAGCGTCTGGATCATACTGAAAACACCGCCATTCCAGCCCTGGGGCGTCTGGCCTACCTGCGCGGCCACATCGGTTACTTGGTTGTTGACCGATTCAAAGATTCCTGTAAATTGTCCTGTGATGGCGTCGATTAAGCCCTGTTTTATCCAGTCTGTTATCCAGCCAAATAACCAGTCCATGGACGATTAGAACAAGCCCGACAGAAGCGGAATCAGTGTCATCCCTACCACCGCGATACCGCCGCCAGCCATGAGCTGTTTTATCCCCAAATAGGTGTAGGAAAACGGCTCGATGGCGGGCGGCGGTGTGTCAAGAAATATCTATGGAGTTTTTAAGAACCGCCCCGGCGGGGGCAGGTCAGGCCGTGACCTGCTCCACCTCCGGGATGGGTTTGAGATTGAAATGAATTTCGATAGAAATGTGTCTTGTCTTTTCGCTGTCTATGCTCTCATGGACAACGATTTCTTTAATCAGGCGGTTAAGGGTGGCGGCGTCCAGTTCCGTGATGTCGGCGTATTCCTGAATGGCTTCCACCCATTGGCGGGCGTCACACGCAAGCCGGATTTCATCGGCCAGCTTCTTCCGGCCTTCCTCAACCTTTGCTTTCAACTCGGCCTGTTCTGCCTGCGTCTTTTCCATCAGCAGATTGAAGTTTGCTTCGCTGATACGCCCGGCAACCATGTCCTCATACAGCCGCAGCACCATCTTTTCCAGAACGTCAATCCGTTCCTCGTCTTTGGTAAGGGAACGCTCCAACGCTTCCCGCTGGCCTTTCTGCTCGGCTTCGCAGGTGTCGGTCAGCTTCCCGGCAACGGCTTCCCCGTCCATCAGGGCGGCTCTGGCGCACTCCCGGATTTTGTTCAGCACAAGGCTGTAAAGGGTGTCGTACTCAACCCGGTGCTGGGTACAGTGCTGCTTGCCGTAGGCGTTGTAGGTCTTACAGGAATAAATCTGCTTCGGGTGCTTGTCGTTGGTGTAGCGGATCGTCAGCGACTTCCCGCACTCGCCGCACTTGATAAGCCCCGCAAACAGGCTGATTTCCCCGGTCTGGCGGGGGCGCTGCCGGGATTTCAGCTTGCGCTGCACGATGTCAAAGGTCTTGCGGTCAACAATCGGCTCATGCTGGTTCTCCACCACAATCCAGTCCTCCGGCTTCTTTTCCCCGATGGTGCCGATTTTGAAGCGGTATTCCTTCTTCTGGGAAGCGATAGCGCCGGTGTAGACGGGGTTCATCAGGATGTCCTTAATCACGGAGAAGTCCCACATATACCGCCCGTTGACCGGGTCTTTCTTTTCCCACTTGGTTGACACGTTCCGAAAGCCCCGCACCCGGTTCCAGTAGGTCGGGCATGGAATTTTTTCTTCTTCCAGCCTGCGCCGGATGTAGTTGGGGCCGTGTCCTTCCAGCGCCCACGCAAACAGACGCCGGACAATGGGGGCCGTTTCCTCATCAATCAGCAGATGGTTTTTGTCCTCCGGGTCTTTCCGGTAGCCGAAGGGGGCAAGGCAGCCGGTAAACTGGCCTTTCTGCGCTTTCAGCAGATAAGAGGAATGAACCTTCTTGGAAATGTCCTTGCTGTACATCTCGTTGAGGATGTTCTTGAACGGCGCAATGTCGTTGTTGTCCCGCATGGTGTCGATACCGTCATTCATGGCGATATACCGCACGCCGTTGCGGGGGAAGAAATCTTCAATCAGGAAGCCGGTCTGCAAGTAATTCCTACCCAGTCTGGACAGGTCTTTCGTGACCACAAGGTTTATCTGCCTGCGCTCGATGGCTTTCAACATCCGTTTCAGGTCGGGGCGCTCCATGTTCAGCCCCGTGTAGCCATCATCCTGATAGACTGCAACAACCTCCCATCCCTGCTTTTCGCAGTAGGTTTCCAGCATAGCCCGCTGGTTTGCGATACTGGCGCTCTCCCCGTCAAGGTCATCGTCCTTGGAAAGCCTGCAATAGATAGCCGCCCGGAAGCTGCTTGCCAGTACCATGTCCATGCCTGCATATTCAAATCCGTTCATCATAACCGTTACCCGCACAATCCAGACGGAACACGGTCACTCTGAACCTTGTCTTTATTATATCCTAAATCTTGCTTTTTCGCAAGATATTCTTTATCATTTCTCTGGCTGTATTTCTGTGCAATCAGGCTCACGAAAACGTCCGTAGCGTCCAGTTCGCCGTCAAATACCGTTGTGACATGGATTTCAGTTTTGCTTTTTGCCATAGGCAGTTACCTCCATAAATGAAATAAGCCAGACAGGAGAGGGTCGGCAACGAAGTCCGGCAACGGGCTTCAAAAAACCTCGAAAACAATCTCTGTCTGGCGGTTGGGTTATTTATTACTTTTTCTTTTATTTTTCTGTTGCTTTGGTTGTCAGAGGGGAGAAAAGCCCGCAGTTACGGACTTTTTCCCGGCAACCGACTCGGCAACGGGATAGCAACGGGGTCGGCAACCGGCTGTGATCTTCCCGGATTTTTCAGAAGGGCAGTTCCATCTGCTCCGTAACTTCCACAAATCCGTCCGGCGTTTTTTCACGCCCGTTGTCAGCGCCCGTTGCCGGGGCTTCCCGTTCCCAGCCCTTTTGCCTGCCGTATCCCTCAAATATCCGGGGATTGGAGAAATACTTCCATCCCGTGATACCGTGGTTCATAATGTCGTTGACTTCCCGGATTTCCCATTGTTTTGGCTCGTCAAAGGGATGGTTTAAGGCTTCCTTGAAAAGCTGCTTGGAGCATACGGCGCTGCCGGTGTAGCGGTCAAGGTACGCCTGTATCATCCCGGCCTTGGTGTCCTCCGGCATGAAATCCCGCTGGTGTTCTTTGAGGTACTGTATCATTTCGGGGGTAAAAGACAGCTTGAAATCGCCGCTTTTGTAGGTTGTCATGGCTTCCGCCCATACCTGTTCGATATAGGCTCTGGAAGCGGCTTCATCGTCCAAAATGTGTACCTCGGCCCGTTCGGGGTAGACCATGACCGGCAGGAAACGCCGGTTCCCGGAACGGTCAAGGGGCAGGAAGTCCAGGGCATTGGAAGTGCCGCCGAACACGCATTGCCGCAGCCTGTCCTCTGGGTGGGTTTCGTATGGGATTTTATAGACCTCCTTCTGTCGGCTCAAAAAAGACTTGATTTCCTCAATGCTCTTGGCGTTTGCGGTGGCGATCATCTCCGACATCTCAATAATCCAGTGGCCTTGTAGCTTGCGGTACACGTTATCATCATCTAGCTTCCGCAAATCATCGGAAAACCACTCGTCTTTTACCGCCAGCAGCCGGAAGAAGGTGGACTTCCCGGCTCCCTGACCGCCCACCAGACAAAGCATGACCTCAAACTTACAGCCGGGGCAGAACGCCCGGTGGATGGCTCCCAGCAGGAACAGCCGCAGCGATTGGAAGGTGTAGTTGTCCGTGTCGGCTCCCAGAAAGTGCCGCAGGCAGCAGCGGATACGCTCTTTCCCGTCCCAGACAAGGCCGCTTAGGTAGTCCCGGATGGGGTGGTAGCTGTTGGCGTCTGCCGCCAGATCGGCGGCGTCCGCTATCTTTTTCTCGCTTGTCAGGCCGTAGGTCTTTTCCAGATACAGCCGGATATATTTCATGTCCGTATCGGTCATGGCCTTGCTGCCGGTTCTGCGTTTCCTGCCGATGGGCTTTAGAAGGTCAATGCGTTCGGTCAGGAGATTTTTCGCCACCGCCCCGGAAAGAATGGGGTCATACTGGAATACCGTCAGGCAGTTGTGAATACTGTTCCGCACGCCGCCTTTCTCGGTGCTTTCCAGCATGGCCTTGACTTCCTCAACGCTCCGGGGCGGGGGTGCGGCTTCGATGGTGTCCGTCACGGCCTGCCGCAGTTCGGGCGGCAAGGTCTGCCATTCTCCGCTCAAGGTTCCTCACTTCCTTTCCGTAGCTGGCAATCAGGGCAGCCCGTTCCTCCATATCGGAGAACAGCAGCACATCCAGCAGATATTCCACATGGGATTGTTTCTGCAAGGCTTCCACGAAAAGCGGGTGCCATTCCTCGTCCGGCGTCTTGGGGGCATAGTCCCGCTTCCAGCGGCGCAGCAGATTGTGATAGTCAGACAGTACCCGGAAGCAATACCGCTCCATGCGCTTGAATTGCTGCTCCGGGGTTTCCTGCCGGGGATGGAGGCGGCGGCTCCTGCCGGGTGGCTCCTTATCCTCATAGGGGATGGAAAAGTCCTGTGCCAGCATGAGGGCGGCTTCCTTGGGGCTGACGTTTTCCAGACGGGAAACAAAGTCAATCACATCCCCGTCTGCCTGACAGCCAAAACAGTGGAAGCGCCGGTCAACCTTCATGCTGGGGTTTTTATCGTCATGGAAGGGGCAGACACACATCCCGTTTCTTCCCACCCGGACGCCGTAATGCTCGGCGGCCTGCCGGGTGGTAACAGACTGCTTCACGGCTTCAAATACGTTCAATAGGCAAATCCTCCTGAAAATAAGAAAAGCGCCTGTCATTCTCACGGGGAAAATGGCAAGCGCCTGATTGGTTAAAGTTCCATATCCTGTTTTTGCTGGCGGCGGGGCTGCTGGCGTTTCTGTTCTTCCCGCTGTTTTACGCCCTCAATCTTCCAGCTTAATTGTTCGTTGATGGACGGCTTCTTTCCCGGCTCCGGCACAACCCGGCGCTGGTCGGGCGGCAGCACATGGTTTATCCAGTAGCGCACATCCCGCAGCAGCTTCATGTCCTCCTGAACCGCCTGCAAGCCCTCATTCTTTTCCGACAGTTCCCCGGAAAGCTGCTCCCGTTCCTTCTTTAATTCTTTCGTATCAAAGGGCAGTTCCTCCTGATGGGCTTTGAAAAAACGCTTGGCGGCAAGGTAGGCGTCCAGTTCTTCCCGGTGTTCGGCGGCAAACTTCTCCTTCCGGGTTTTCCAGCCGATGGAAGCGTATTTCTTGTAAACCTCTTTGTAGGTTTCGTGGTTGGCGATATGGGAAAGGGTGGTGTCGATGGCCTTTATCCGGCGTTCCGATTTTCGGATGTCAGTCTTGGCGGAAAGTATCTCCCCGCTGACCTTATCCAGATAGGCGTCAAGGCTCTCCACGGTGGAGATCTCTTTCTGCCGCAGGAAATCAAGGGCTTCCATGACCTTGTTGAAATCGCCAACAGTGCCTTTCAGCTTCCCCTTGGAAGTCCAGCCGGTGCGTTCCTCGCTCCGCATATCCAGATACCGGGAAAGCAGTTCGGGGATGGTCGGCTCCTTTGCCTGTTCCAGCGCTTCCAGCAGCGCCGCCTTTTTCTCTTTCAGGCCGGACAGCCAGCCCTTTAAGCTGCGTACCATCTGCCGGATAGACTGCATGAGGGAATTGGCGGCTTTGATGTCCCGGTTCAGGTTGCCGATGTTGGTCTGTATGCCTTTTTTCTCCAACTGGCTGACCGCTGGCCCCATGTGGACGGTGGGGATTTTATCAATCCCCTGTCGGGCATAGGAACGAAGGTCAAGGCGCTCCGGGCTGCCGATGGCTTCCAGATAGCGGTTCGCCGTGTCAGCCCAGCCCTGCCGCCATATCTCAGCGTACTTCTGGTCGTTCCAGTCCACGGTGTCCTCCTTGTGGCTTTTCCATCTGCCGGACGCAAGCCGGATACACTCGCCGTTCTCGTCAAGGTCGTAGACCTTCCGGCTCTTGGGGAGCCACTTGCCCTGTTCGTCCATCGCCCGCATGGTCAGAAGGATGTGGGCGTGGGGATTTCCATCCCCCTTGTCATGGATGGCAAAGTCGGCAATCATGCCCTTGGAAACGAAAAACTCCCGGCAGTAGTCCCGGATAAGGTCGGCGTACTGTGACCGGGGAAGTTCCCTCGGAATGGCAAGCACAAACCTCCGGGCAAGCTGGGAGTTCCATTGCTTCTCGATGGCTTCGGCGGCGTTCCACAAGGTATTCCGGTCTGCGTATTCCGGCGGGGCATGGGGCGGCAGCATGATTTCGGTGTGGACGATTTCGCTTTTATGGGAATAGTATTTCTGTTTCTGGTCGTATTCGGAAAACAGCCGTTCCCCGCTCTGGTAGGCGGCAGACGCAACGGCTGACTGGCGCTTGCTGCGCTGGATGATTTTCACATCAAAGTGCGGGCATGGCAAGTCACGTCCTCCTTTCTCCCGGTGTCCGGGCATAAAAAGAGCAGGGAACCTGTTTCAAGATTTCCTGCTCGGTGGTGCCGCCGGTGGCGGCTGGTATTCAGTTTTGATAGTTCAGGTCAGGGTGGCCCGATAAATAAGGAGTTGTTGTGCAAGACATTATATTTTTCTATTTTCTATTATGAGCAATGCTGTAAATATAATTTCAAAAACAAGCATCATTAACGCTAATATCAAACGTGTAGAATT